>JAKCBU010000070.1 GCA_021839095.1 Pseudomonadota bacterium
CTACGGCACCGGCTACGGCTACGGCTACGGCACCGGCTACGGCTACAGCAACGGCGACGGCGACGGCGACGGCTACGGCACCGGCGACGGCTACGGCTACGGCAACGGCGACGGCACCCCATCCCCTAACCGTCGGCGGAGGGCAGTATAACCATGCGACCCGGCGCGTAATCCGGGCCACTTTTTAAGGAGATCAAAATGAACTGCTTCGATGAAGCCCCACACCAAGAAGTAATTATGCCAGCAGCGGACTTCGCGCAAATGTGTGAGGAAATAAAACAGTTGCACGCCGAGTGTGACCGGCTGCGGGCGGAAAATGAATGCCTTAAACAGCCGCAGCAGCCCATGAGCGCCGAGGAAGTGACGGAGCCGGGCATTTTTAAGGGATTGGCAGACAGTATTTGGATAATGGGCGCACAGTTCGGCTGGGAGTGTTGCGAGGCAAATGATAAAGATCGATTTAACCACGCCATTAATACACAGGATTTTCCAATAGCCGTTCAGGTTCCACTGAAAGCGCCGGAGGTGTGAGATGCCCCTAAACACCACCATCACCGGCCCGCTTAAGGAGAACAAAACATGCAGCAAACTGATTATATTGCCGCTCTTTTTGTTGAAACAGGCGGCGCATATTTTGACCAGCCTGGTGTGATCCCCTGGGATGAACAGAGAGACGCAAGAAAATACACAGGCCCCTTCCCCGTTGTGGCACACCCGCCATGTCAGCGTTGGGGGCGTTTCTGGCATGGCAGCACGGCTAAACCTCATCAATTTGCAAAGGGCGATGACGGCGGCTGTTTTGCATCCGCGCTAGGGTCATTGCGCCGCTTCGGAGGCGTTTTAGAGCATCCTGCCGACTCGCACGCCTGGGCTCATTTTGGGATGGATAGACCCCAACGAAACGGCGGATGGGCAGAAGCAGCGCCTGGATTATGGACGTGCTGCGTATATCAAGGCCACTACGGGCACTTCGCAGCAAAAGCTACGTGGCTGCTGGTAGCTGGGGTTCCGCGCCAGGTGCTCCCGGAGTTGCGCTGGGGCAAGTGCGACCAGCGGCTTCACCCGACAGCGCTTGAGCGCTACGGATACGAGAAGGCTCGCAGAATCGGAATGATGGCGATGGTGGGTGGGAAGGATAAGACTCGAATTAGGAACGCAACCCCTCCTGAGTTTCGGAATGTGCTTTTAAGTATTGCTCGTACCGTGAAAGACACCGCTATTTTGAAAGGCCAAGGAGATTGAGATGGAAAGAGAATGGGAGATTGGGGATCGGTTTACTTTGGAATTTGAAGTAACTGGATGGTCTGGAGAGTGGACCGAATGCAAAACAATTGGCGCCATGAGACGCGCGTTTCCGCCATCTGACATGCAACACGCCAAGCTCATCCAGCCCGCGACCCCAGAGCCGGAAAAGCTGGACGTGACGAAGCCAATTTGGACCAAAGAGGGGGCACACCACGTTGTCGAATACGTGGCTACGACCACCGACGGCGCCGTCGTAGTGCGCTGGCCGTCTGAGTTTGTTGAGATCCTTAACGCGAGCGAACTGGAGAATATTCCGGATAATGAGGACGAGTGCACGACCCTTCGCGCCGAGATAGATCGTCTCAGGGCCCTCTTAACGCCGCAGAAGCCGCTAGACGCGGACGAAGTTACGGAGCCCGGATGGTATTGGGTTAGAAATACTCGATGCCCATATTGGAAGTTGCGGTATGTTGCGCCGACCCTAGGGAAAGGGGGGACAGTCGTCGGGTTTCAATTCATCGGCCCCATCAAGCTGCCGGAGGTGTGAGATGATTAGCGACGGGAAGTTAAGAGCACTGGAAGAGATCGCCGCCGCAGACATAGAAAAAGATGAGTTTGCTTCAAGTTCAATGCGGAGCACGCTTGTACACGCGCTATGTGCAGAGCTGCTCCAGCGACGCCAAGCCGACCGCGCTGTCTGGGCGAATGCACCGAAATGGGCGAATTGGTTTGCGCGGGATACGGGTTGGTTCTATCAGCACAAGCCTCAGCCAGGAGAAAGCGGGGAGTGGGTGAACCTTGCTGGCGTAGCAGAACCAGCTATGCACGATGGCTGGCAATACACCCTCCAGGGGCGACCGAAATGACCCCCCTCTACGCCTTCCTCCTGCGCCACTATCGCCCGAGCCGCTTGACTGACTAGGCGCGTTTCTGTAAGGTAAGCAAATCGTCTGCGGGGACGGTGAAATCAACGCCTTTGGTCAGCACCAATCCTGTGAAGGAAACTGGAACCCGCATTCCAGGGTGCTGACCAAAGGCTTTTTTATTTCTTGCGGGAGAAAACATCATGAAAGCATTAGATCAATCGTCGGGTGATAACTGGACGCTGGTCCACGGGGATTGCGTGGAGGTCCTGCAAGGGTTGCCAGATCACTCTATCGGGTACTCGATCTTTAGTCCTCCTTTCGAATCGTTATATACATATTCCAACTCACCCAGGGATATGGGAAATTGCCGTAGCCATGAGGAGTTTTTCGAGCACTTCGACTTTCTGATTGCAGAGATGGCCAGAATTATGCAACCAGGCCGGGACGTCAGCTTCCACTGCATGCTGATGCCGACGAGCAAGGAGCGCGACGGATACATCGGTCTGCGCGACTTTCGCGGCGATCTTATCCGCGCATTCCAGGCACACGGATTCATCTTCCACTCGGAAGTGGTCATATGGAAAAATCCCGTTACCGCCATGCAGCGCACAAAGGCCCTCGGACTGCTGCATAAGACCGTGCGCAATAACGCCAGCATGAGCCGTCAGGGAATCCCGGATTATCTCGTAACCATGCGCGCCCCCGGTGAACCCACGGTCAAGGTAACGCACGATCCTGAAAGCTATCCAGTCAGCAAATGGCAGGAAGTCGCCAGCCCGGTATGGATGGACATCAACCCATCGGAAACCCTGCAATATCGCAGCGCCAGAGACCACAACGACGAGCGCCATATCTGCCCGCTGCAGCTTGAGGTTATTCGGCGTGGCATCGATCTGTGGAGCAATCCCGGCGATGTGGTGCTCTCACCTTTTGCGGGCATAGGCTCCGAGGGGTATGTATCTTTACAGATGGGGCGCAAGTTCGTGGGGGTCGAATTAAAGTCGTCGTATTATCGCCAAGCCGCAAAGAACCTGACGAATTACAAGGCGGAATGCGGGACGCTGCTGGACGGTCTTGAGGATTTCCCCGATGAAGTATGACGCCTACTTGACCGACAAGTTATCCACAATAACCCCGTCTGGAATTGATACGCATGTGCGTGAGGTTGGCTTATTTGATTTTCAGGAAGCTATCGTCAAATGGTCTCTGCGTCGCGGCAAGTCGGCAGTGTTCGCCGATACAGGCCTAGGCAAGACGCGGATGGAATTGGCGTGGGCTGATGCGATATGCCGGGAGACTGGCGGAAACGTGCTGATTCTGGCACCACTTGCGGTAGCATCTCAAACGGTGGAGCAGGGCATAGACATCGGCGTATCAGTAAACCATGCACGCATGCAAAGCGACATAAAGCCAGGAATCAATATAACCAACTATGACCGACTGCATCTTTTTGATACGGCAAATCTGGCTGGGGTGGCCGCAGATGAGTCATCCATCATCAAGCACGAAAATAGCAAGACCCTGCAAATCATGATGGACAAATTCAGCGCTACACCATACAAGCTATGTGCTACTGCTACGCCAAGCCCGAATGATTATACCGAGCTGGGCACCCACGCCGAGTTTTTGGGTATTTGCACCCGCGTAGAGATGCTATCTGAGTATTTTCTGCACGATGGCGGGGATACGGCCAAGTGGAGACTAAAAGGCCACGCCCGCAGTGAGTTCTGGAAATGGGTCTCTTCATGGGGCGTCATGGTTCGGAGTCCTGCGGATATTGGATTCGATGGGACCAGATATATATTGCCGCCATTGCGCACTCGTGAGCACTTGATCGAGTCCAGCATGGAGGATGCCAATGCCCAGGGTTTCCTTTTTCCCGTCCAGGCTGCAACGCTCATGGAACGCAAGGCGGCACGACGCGCCAGCGTGGACACCCGCGTAGCCAAGTGTGCGGCGCTGGTGAATGGCATCCCTGGCGCGTTTGTCGTGTGGTGCGACCTGAATGCGGAAGGAGACGCGCTATGCAAGGCCATCCCTGGATCGGTGAATGTCCAAGGCAGTGACGATGCCGAAACCAAGGAAAGGAATCTGATGGCGTTTGCACGTGGCGAGATACGGGTAATCATTACCAAGCCCAAGATCGCCGGGTTTGGTCTGAACTGGCAGCATTGCCACCAGCAGGCTTTCGTGGGGGTGAACGATTCGTTTGAGTCATATTATCAGTCCGTGCGCCGGTCATGGAGGTTCGGACAGACGCAACCAGTTGATATACACCTGTTCGTCAGCGAGTCCGAAGGGTCCGTGCTTGCCAATTTGAAACGCAAAGAGGCGGACGCGAAGGCTATGGGGGATGAGCTCGTGATATATACGAAAGATGCCGTGATGAACGAACTGCGCGGATTGCGCCGACAGACTAACGATTACGCGCCAAGCATACCTATCTCGATTCCGTCTTGGCTTTAGCCGCCATGCGCTCCCACCCATCCCGGCAATCCACGCCTGGACACCACCTTCGCCCCTCCTCCACCGGCTCTTCGCAATGCAGGCAATAGCCGGTCGGCTTCGGTCCTTCTGGCTTTCTCACCCGTAGCGCGATGTCCCGGTCCATTTCCTCCCGTTCGGTGGCCAGATCAAAGAGGTCAGGCATTCATCGCCCCATCCAACGCCGCCATTTGCTCAGGCGTGAGATAGTCTTCCGCCCACTCATCCAACAGCACCATATAGCAAATCGTGTTCACCCGGTCCGGGACTTGCGAGTACCAGAGGGACGCGCGGAACCCGGAGACGGCCTTCTTCCAGTTCGCGACCTTCATGGCTGATAGTGCCGTTGCGAATTGCAAGAGCCCGTTCAGCCCCAAATTATAGGCGGCATCCACCAGCGCCCCGACGCGCACGCTGGACAGATTCACGGCCCAAGGCAGCGCCGCGAACAGTTGAGAGGTCAGTGCCGTTTCGTCGCCGATGAGCCATTGCGTAGCCTCTTGCCGGGTGACAATGGTATTGGGGCCGATGTCTGGGCCTGTTTGCCCGAATCCCACGGTCCATACATGGCCGATTGAATCCCAGTAGGCATGACTGCGGAACCCCTCCGCGTTCTCGATGGCGATTGTTTCTTGGGATGGTATATCCATCAAAGTCTCCCTCTATACATAATCATCACTCCCTCCGGCTGCTCAAGCTCGCCGGTGTGGAAAATATGGTGCCACCTCGGCGCTGCCGTCACCGTCATCTGCGCGTTGTGGATGCCCGATACTTTGGGCACGAACAGCGGCACAAGGGCGATATGCAGGCGCAGCAGCAGGCCGAGGATGGCGTGGGTCATTTGGCCGCGACGAACTGCTTGAGCGCAATCCCCAGGGCCGCCGCGTTCGCCGTCCATTGCGCGTCAAGCTGGGCCTGCGTTAGAGCGCCCTTGGCGGAGGACGCCTGCTGGATATTCATGATGGCATTCACCAAGGCTTCAGCCGCAACGGTGAGCGGAACGATCTCCGGATTCCCGGTAGCGATGCCTGCGACGCTGGCCGCTGTGGTGGCAATCGCTTCTCCCGCGGCTACGCTGGACTGCAAGTTGGAGGCCCCAGGAATGGCGGGGTTGGTCGTTTCAGTAGTCATGACTTGGTTGCTCCTGTGGCTTTGGCTTTCGCCAGCGTTTGGGTGAGAGTGTTGAGGCTGTTGAGGATCGCCGCCACCGCCGCATTGGCATTGGCGGGCGGAGTCGGAGTCGTGCAATCCCCAGCCGCCGTTTCCAGCGCCATGGCCGTCTGCTGCTGCACGGTCGGGCTCATGAGCGGTTTCACTTTGGTGAGGGATTGGGTCACATTCGTCAGGGATTGACAGGCTTCCAGGGATGCCTGCGGAGTGTTTTGGGTGGTGGCGCATGCCGACAGCGCCAGCGTCATAAGTGCTACAAACAATAACTTGGTTTTCATTCAGGGTTGCTCCTGTGTTGGTTGAATAGGGTTTGCAGACTTACCCTGCAAGCTAATCATTCCGAGGGCATGCTCGATATGGTCTGGCGGCGTATTTTTGGCACTTCCGGCATGATAGCCGCCGAGTGCTGATAAAGTTGCGATGGCGATCACCTGGTACTCGCCGCTCGTCATCTGACCCAGAATCACCAGCGTGAATAGGGATGCCAGCACCAGTCCGGCTGCTACGTACTTCACAATCATATTACCCATGACGCCACCTTTTGCCTTGTGAAGATTCCAGAAACCGTGTCACCGCATTATAGCCCGTTTCGATCAA
>JAKCBU010000071.1 GCA_021839095.1 Pseudomonadota bacterium
GATCTATGCGAGCCTGCCGGTGAACCAGCCGCATTGTCCCGTGCATACTTATCATCGCGATGGCCATATGCGTTTCGACGGTAACTCCGGAGGAAGCGTAAATTATGAACCGAATAGCTTCTCCGGACCCGTACAGGCTCCTGAATATCGCGCACCACCTCTGAAAATATCCGGGGATGCCGATCGTTATGATCATCGCCAAGGCAATGAGGACTACCAGCAGGCAGGCGATTTATTTCGCTTGATGAGCGCCGATCAGAAAGCGCAATTGATCGGAAATATTGTCGGTGCCATGCGTGAGGTGCCCAGGTTTATTCAGATCCGTCAGATTGGCCACTTTATGAAGGCGGATGCTGCCTATGGGAAAGGTGTGGCGGACGGGTTGGGTATCGATCTTGGCGAAGTGTCATCATAGACAGGCACCATGTCGGTGAGACCGATGGGGTCTCTTCCCATCGGGCCGCTGGTGTAATGACCAGCCATGGTTCTTTCGGCTGAATTATTGCGCCAGCGTCCGCGCCAGGCGTCGATACTGGATGGCTTCCGCCAGATGCCGGGTGGCGATTTGATCGCTTCCCTCCAAGTCCGCAATGCTGCGGGCGACACGCAGCACCCGGTGGTAACCGCGTGCGGAGAGGTGCAGGGTCTCGGTGGCGCGGCTGAGCAGGCGGGTGCCCACCGTATCGAGCGCGCAAAACTGGTCGAACAGATCGCCTTGAAGTTGCGCGTTGCGCACCTGCTGGCGCTGCCACTGGCGTTCAACGGCCTCGGCAACGCGTGCGCGCCAGTAGGTGGAGTTCTCGCCCTGTGCCGCCTCCTGCAGGGTGCTCACCGGCAGGGCGGGCACCTCCATCTGGAGGTCGATGCGGTCCAGCAGCGGTCCGGAGAGCCGGCTGCGGTATTGGCTGATTTGCGCCGGGGTGCAGCGGCACGCCCGCTGCGGATCACCGAGGTGGCCGCAGGGGCAGGGATTCATCGCCGCGACCAACTGGAAACGGGCCGGAAAAGTGGTCCGCCGCGCCGCCCGGGCGATATGGATTTCTCCGGACTCCAGCGGCTCCCGCAGCACCTCCAGCACCGCACGGGGGAATTCGGGCATTTCGTCCAGGAAAAGGATGCCGTGGTGCGCCAGGCTGATTTCGCCGGGGCGCGGGTGTGAACCCCCACCCACCAGTGCCGCTGAAGAAGCGCTATGATGGGGTGTGCGGAACGGGCGTCTGCCCCAATGGCGCATATCGAAGCCACCCCCTTGCAAGCTGTGGATGGCGGCTACTTCCAGCGCCTCACTGCGGCGCAGGGGCGGCAGGAGGCCGGGCAGGCGCGCCGCCAGCATACTCTTGCCAGTGCCCGGCGGGCCGGACAGGAGCAGGTGATGGCCGCCCACCGCCGCGACGATCAGTGCTCGCTTGGCGGATTCCTGACCGCGCACGTCGCGCAAGTCGGGGTAGGGCAGGGTGGATTCCATGCCCTCCACCTCGGCGACGACCTCGGGCAGACGATCCGTGCCGCGCAGGTGGGCGACGGCTTCCATCAGGTTCATGCAGGCAAGAACGGAGGTGCTTCGCGCAAAGGCGGCTTCCTGGGCATTGCCTTGCGGCACCAGAATGGTGCGTCCCGCTTGCCCCGCCGCCAGTGTGCTGGACAAGGTACCCGTCACCGGACGCAAACTGCCGTCCAAGGCCAGTTCACCGATCATCTCCAATTTTTCCAATGCCGCCGAAGGGAGTTGTCCGCTGGCGGCGAGAATGCCGATGGCCATGGGTAGGTCAAAGCGTCCCCCTTCCTTGGGCAGGTCGGCGGGCGCCAGATTGACGACCATCCGCCGCGCCGGGAAGTCGAAACCACTATTCTGAATGGCCGAGCGCACCCGGTCACGCGCTTCTTTGACCGCCGTTTCGGCGAGACCGACCACGGCGAAGGTGGGCAGCCCGGGACCCAGATCGCACTCCACCGTCACGCCTGCTGCGTATATTCCGGTCAGTGCGCGGCTATGGACTGTCGCCAGTGGCAAGCTCAGCCCTTGCCGGTGTCTTCGTCCACCACGGCTGCGGGCGCCAGCGCGTTGAGGCGTTCTTCCAGCACCGCGACGCGCGCGGTGAGGCGGGAAAGCAGGTCCTGTTGCACATCAAATTCGTCGCGTGTGACCAGATCCAGACGATCCAGCGCATTGGCGAGCATGGCGCGCGCCTGCTTATCCATATCTTCCTTGACTGTCCCCAAACGGGCGAGGGTGTCGCCAAGGGCGGCGGCGATATCGTCGGCAATTCGGTGTTGCATGTCAGTCTCCTTGAAGGCCCATGGCCTGACGGATGAGAAAACGTTTGACGGGCGCGATCATCCCCGTTCCCAGCATCCCCAGGTCGCGCAGTCGGGCAAGCCCGCGACTGCGGTTGGAAAAAAGGTGGCTGAGGGCGCCGCAGGTCAGCACGGTAACGAGATTATCAGGCCGCCGTGCACTTTGATAGCGACGCAACACGTTGGCTTCGCCCCAGTCCTCATGGCGCTGGCGGGCTGTTGCGATGACTTTCATCAACTGTTCAGCGTCGCGAAAGCCCAGATTCACACCGAGCCCCGCCAACGGATGGACACCGTGGGCGGTATCCCCCGCCAACACGCTACGTGCTCCGATGTAACGGCTGCTGTGCAGTCCGGAGAGTGGATAGCTGCCGCGGCGTCCTATACGGTGAAAATGTCCCAGTTGCGGGCCGAAGGCCTGATGTAACTGGTGGAGAAACTGGGCATCATCCAAGGCCATCAGGTGGCGCGCACGCGCATGTTTCGCGCTCCAGACGATAGAGGCCCGGGCTTTACCGTCGGCATCGCCGCTAAAGGGGAGTACCGCCAACGGTCCGGTGGGGAGGAAACGCTGATAGGCGGTGTGGCGATGGGGTTTTTCTATCCAGACTGTCGCGGTAATCGCGTCCTGCCCATAGTTTTCCCGGAACACCGGCGCCTGAATGAGCGTGTTGCGTAAGGACGATTGCCGTCCCTCCGCAATGGCCAGCAGAGTGCCGTGGAACTCCGTCCCCGAGGTGTCGATGAGATGCATGGCTCTACTGTCGGCGCAAGCGCTGGTGATTTCCCGGTCATAGTGTATGCGGAGCCCGGTTTTTTCCAGTGCCATGCGCAAGATCTGTTCCAGACGGCGATTCTCGACTATGTGCCCGAGGTGATCCGCATCCCCTTCCGCGGCATCCAGGCGGATGCTGCCTGGACCTTCCGCATCCCAAACCTGCATTCGCTCCACGGCGCTACCCAGCGTGCTGACATCCAGGCCCAGCCGGTCAAGAAATCGCTGGGAACCCAGGGTAATCAGACTGGCACGTTCAAAGGGGTCTGGTGCGGCACAGGCCGCGGCGCTGCGCTTCTCGAACACGGCAACCCGCAATCCGGCCTGGTGGGCCGCCAGGGCGAGACTGGCGCCGACCAGGCCAGCGCCGGAAACCATGAGATCGTAGTGGGTTGCCTCAGAAGACATGGTGTTCGTCCATGGAGAAATCCGGGATAGCGCTCTGCGCCGGGAGGTGAACGCCAGCGAGTCGTGCGGCGAGTTCGCGTTTCCCGAACGGTATCTGATCGAGCAGAGTCAGCGCGGTGGCGCGCATCAGTCGCAGCGGCAGGCGTGGGCTGCTGAACAGACGGTTCATTGTCTCGGTGAAAACAATGGTCTCCAGCCGATCGCGGCGGCGGATGCGGGCGTAATCGCGCAGCAGCGATGCCTCTCCGGGATCGTTACCGCGCGCCGCCGCCTCCCGCAGCAGGGCGGCAAGGGTCACGGCGTCGCGCAGTCCCAGATTGTAACCCTGTCCCGCCAGCGGGTGGAGGGTCTGCGCGGCGTTGCCCACCAGAGCCAGGCGCTGGTTCGGTTCGGCCCACAGCCGCTGAAAAAACAGCGGGTGGACGCTACGTGGACCCGTCAAGGTCAGCGGCGGCAAATGCGGTGGCCGCTGGTGATTCAATATCTTCAGGAAGGCCGCGTCGGAGTGGTCCAGTATTCGGCTGGCATCGCCCGGGCGTAAGCTCCAGACGATGGAGAATTGGTGATTGCCGATAGGCAGGAAGGCCAGTGGCCCGCTCTCCAGGAAGTGTTCGAAGGCGACACCGGGCAGGGGTTGTCGTGGAGTGACTGTGGCGATGACGGCGTGGCGGTTATGGTCCCAACCCATGCGTTGCAGGGCGGCAAGGCGCGCCAAGCCACCATGGCCCCCATCGGCGACCACTACCAGTGCCGTTTCGACACGCAGATCCGGCCAGTCCAGTTGTACCCGGTCCGGAAACCATTGCAGAGTTTGTAATGGTCCGGAGGATGCCTGCTGGAGCCGGCCGCAGCGTGCCAGGGACAGCGCGAGTGCTTCATTCAAGGTTTCCAGACCGGCGACTTCCCCCAGTCGCCGCTCGGGCGCATTCAGCAGGCTGTGCTCCAGACGTACCTGTCCGCTGATGCCTTGCTGGGTGATCTGCACGATCTGAATGGCGGCGGCACCGGTCAGCGGCATGGTCACGCCTAACCGACGCAGCAACCGGCGGCTGCCCAGCGCCAGCGCGACGGTACGATCGCTCTGCGATGGTCGGGGCTGACCCAGCGGTGAAGTATCCAGCATGACCACGTGTAACGGGCTGTCCGCCAAGGCGAGGACCAGACTACGCGCCACCGGACCATCTCCGAGGATGGCCAGGTCGGCGCTCAGCGTACGCATAATCTCTCCGGCGAAATCTCCATATCCGGCCATTTAAGACCAAGACACCTCATACAGCAAGTCCCGGCGGTATCGTGGCGGCGTTGGATGTCCGTTTACCCCGGGGTTTCCCGGCTGTAAGATCGGGGCATGGAACCCCTCACTCGCGATGCCGCGAACGATGCGGTGGCGCTTCCTTTGCGTGGGCTGGTGGATAGCCATTGCCATTTGGATGACGCGGCCTTTGATGTGGATCGCGACGCCGTCGTGCGCCGCGCGACGGCGGTTGGCGTGCACACGATCATCGTTCCGGCCTACAGTCCTTCATATTGGTTCCGCGTCAGAGAAGTCTGCGCGCGCTATCCGGAATTGAATCCGGCCTTTGGCGTGCATCCGCTGTACCTGGAGGATCGGGAAGCGGGCTGGGAAGATGTGTTGGCCAACTGTCTGACCGATGCCGTGGCTCTGGGGGAGATCGGACTGGATACCTGTGCAGGCGCGCCCGACGCGCTCCGCCAACGCGCCTGTTTCACGACCCAACTCGCCATGGCGCGGCAGTTGCATTTGCCCGTGATTCTCCACGCCCGGGGTTGTGTAGAAGAAGTGATACTCATCCTGCGACGCTTTCCTGATCTGCGTGGGGTGCTCCACAGTTTTTCGGGCAGCCTGGTGCAGGCGCAGCGCCTGATCGATCTGGGATTTCTGCTGGGACTCGGTGGCGCGCTGACGCACCCGCGCGCCCGGCGTCTGCGCGCGACGGCGGAATGGTTGCCCGCAGAATCCCTGCTGATGGAAACCGATGCCCCCTGGCAACCCCCGTATGCGCACCTTGGCATGCGTAATGAGCCGGCCTATCTGACGATGGTCGCCGCCAGTCTCGCGCGGTTGCGGCATATTTCGGTCCAAGAAGTCGCGCGGATCACCGCGCAAAACGCCCGCTCCTTATTTTCTCTGCAGGGAATCCCGCAATGACGCACCCCTTTGCCCGCACCGCGATCCTCCTGGGCGCACCCGCCATCGAAGCCCTGCGTGACCGTCACGTACTGATTGCGGGGGTTGGTGGTGTCGGAGGGTATGTCGCGGAGAATCTCGCCCGCGCCGGGATAGGGCATCTCACCCTCGTCGACCATGATGTGGTCAGTATCTCCAACCTCAATCGTCAACTGGTCGCGCTGCACTCGACCCTGGATCAGCCCAAGGTCGAGGTGATGGCCGCGCGGATTCGTGACATCCACCCTGATTGCGTGCTCAAAACGCACCAGGTGTTCATTAGTGCCGACAGTGCGCCCGCTTTGCTGATGGACAGCGGAGCCGAGATTGTGGCGGATTGCATCGATGCCATCGCCTGCAAGGCCATTCTGATCCAGCATGCGCAACGCCTGAGACTACCGGTCTTTTCGAGTATGGGCGCGGGGAATCGCCTTGATCCCCGCCGGGTGCGGGTCGCCACCCTCAATCAAACGGAAAAATGCCCACTGGCCCGCGAGTTGCGTGCCTTATTACGCAAGAATGGCGCTTCCTTGGACCTCCAGACGGTATTTTCCGACGAGTCGCCGCGCCCGACGGCCCCTCCCGCGGAAGGG
>JAKCBU010000072.1 GCA_021839095.1 Pseudomonadota bacterium
CCGATCTGCGGCAATTCCCGGTGGATCTGGCGAGGGAGGGCCTGGTGGCGGGGTTTTTCGTGCATACGGGCACGACGCCCAAAGCGCGCAAGGAAGCGGAAGGCGCGGCTTCGGGCTCTGGACTGGAGCCGCCCGTGCAAAGAATTTCCGGAAGCAAATTGCTGCATCTCCTGTCGCGGGGCGGTGCGGAATAATGGCCGGGATCGAATGGGTTGTAGCACTGCAGGGACCAGCCGCAGGTGTCCAGGCAGATGGGGAAACGTACAACAGGCGCTCCCCCTATCCAGCAACAGCGGCAGTGTGCGATGGTTTCCCAACTTGCCAGGCGCGCACCGGCCACCGCACGTGACGCGGTATTTATTCGATGGAGAATGAAACATGGCAGGTAATTCAGGAAACGGAGGATCAGGCAGCGATACCGGACTGATTGCGCTGCTTCTGGCGCTCATTTTCGGCCCCATACTCGCATGGTATGTACTGCACAAACCGGTGATTTTCCTCTGGAGCTGGATTGCTTACGGGCAGACCTGGCTGCTGGCACACCTGCAAGGCTGGTTCGACGGGATTCCTGTGGCGGCGGAAATGGCGGCCAATGCGCCGATGCTGCATTGGTATCTCTGGGCGCATACCCATCAAAACGCGGTGTCGTGGCACGATGTCGCGCATTACAGCACCATACTCGGCGATTATTATCGCTGGCTGACCATCGCGGTCGTGGGATTCCTCGCCTGGCGCAATTATCGGGCGGTTGAACTGCGGAAAAACCGGCAGAACATGAACGATACCGTCATTGCCATGAAAGACCGGTATCCCTGGGGGCTGCCGTGGCTTTGGCAGGCGAGCGAAGTGCTTTGCAAGAGCCAGTCGGCGCCATTCCAGTATGCCCTGCGTCCGTGGGAATGGGTGAAGCAATTGCAGGGAGAAGGCCGACCGCTGGTCTATAAGGAGGCCGACGACAGTCCGGAGACCATCTGCATGGAAAATCCGGATCGCGTGCGGGATGCCTTTGCGGCGCAATTGCGCACTCCCATGGATGCCTTCGAAGCGTGGCCCGTGTGGTTTCGCGCATTGACCACGGCCTGCGTTCCCCAGGCGCGGGATGGCAAGGATCAGGATACCGTCAAACGGTTAGGTGTGCTGGCCCGTCACTATTATGCGCCGCGCCTGAAAAAAGGCGGGTCATATCTTCCGCCCGAACTGAAAACCGTGCCATGGCCCGTGACGGAGGCGGATAAGACGTATCTGGCGCAGATTGCGCAACGCCATGGGTACCGGGAGACTTTTTTTCTGGGACTGATGACGGAGGCTCGGGTTCGCGGGCTGTTGCCGCCTGCCTATGCCGCCTGGCTACGGGCCGTCGATCGCCCGTTATGGTACGCCTTCCAGAGTCTGGGCAGGCCGCGCAGCTTCGTGGAAGGCGAGGGCATCATCGCGCACTACCAGACGGAAGTGAAAAGAGCCAAGGATGCGGAGAAGAAAAGCACCAATACCGGTCAGGAGGATGTCTTCGATTTTGGCGACGACGGCGTGGCGCTGACGGAAAAGGCCGTGGACGGCGCTGTGGCGGGTCTGGTCTTTGCGCTGCGGGAAGAAGATGCCGGAGCCACCCGTAAAACGGACAATGCAGAACTGATGGACTGGAAATCATGAGTACGACACGCACCCACTTCGAGCACCGCGAGGTCATCCGCGACGTCCGGCCTTTCGGAAAGAAAGTCGCGGACAGTTTCATGAGTGACGGGGTGTGGTTCATCCTCGCGCTGATGGCTGCGGCCACGTTTCTGTTTCCGGGCTTGTCAGTGCCGGTATTGATCGCGGCGCCGCTGTTGTTCTGGTACGGGCAGGTGTTGGTCCGCAAGTATGGATGGCCCCTGAAAGCGCCCATTTTTCTGAAAGTGGACGATCCCGCCGATCTGGACCCCGTCACGGGAAAAATGCGCCGGGGTGAAGGCATTTTTCTGCTCGGCTGGGAGCGCTTCACGGGCCGTCCGCTGTGGCTTACCAACAGCGATTTGCGCGCGCATCTGTACCTGGTCGGGGTCTCAGGCGCGGGCAAGACGGAAACCCTGATGGGCTTTGTGTGGAACGCCTTGATGCAGGGTACTGGCATGATCCTCATTGACGGAAAAGGCGAGATCGTGATTCCGAGCCGGGTGATCGCCATGGCGCGGGCCTTTTTGCGTGAGGATGACGTGCTGATCGTCAACTTCCAGACGGGCGGCAAGGATCGGGTCGTGGCGGACAAGCGCCGGACCAGCAACATTGCCAACTTGCTGGCACTGGGGGCCAGCACCGAGTTGTCCGAGATGATGACCGCACTGCTGGATTCCGGACCCAACACCGATCAGATGTGGCTGGGGCGTACCGAGTCGCTGATCAAGGCGCTCATGCCCTCCCTGGTGTGGCTGCGTGACCATGCGGATGAACCATTGAGTCCTTCGCGCTTTCGCTCTGCGGTCGAGCTGCGCGAGATTCTGAAAATCTATCGGGATGAGCGGATACCCCTGCGGGTGCGCGCGGGTCTCGAGGGCTACCTGAAAACCTTGCCGGGAGGCATTCCCAAGGCCAGCGGCCAATATACGCCCCAGGACATCGAGGCGCTGAAAGCGTCTTACCGTCATACCCTGAACAGTGCGCCGCCGGCAGAAGTGAACGAGGCCCAATTTCAGCAGTTTCAGGCCAAGATTAAGGCGGAATTACAGGCTCTGGAGCAGGGGCAGGCACCCAATCAGGATGCCAATGAGGCCACACGGGAAGAACAGCACGGCTACGTCATCATGCAGCTTACCAAGTCTCTGGGCATCATGGCGGATATTTACTGGTACATCACGGATAGCAGTTACACCGAAATCGACTGGGTGGACGTGGCCCTGAACCGGCGCATCGTCATCGTGTTGTTGCCGACCTTGGGCCTATCAAAGCAAGGGGCCGAATCGCTGGGTAAAATTGTCACGGCATCGGTGAAGGCGATGATGAACCGGGTGCTGGGGGATACCGTGGAGCGCCGTGCCGGAGATCCGCGCTTCAAGACGCTGACGCAGGGCGATCATCCGTTTTACATCATTTTTGATGAGAAGCCCGCTTATATCGTCGATGGCGAGGACGTGATTGCGACGCAGGCCCGCAGTCTGGGTTTTTCGGTCAGCTACGGCGCGCAGGCGCACAGTCACATGCTGGAGAAAAATGCGGAGACCGCCAAGGCGATCGCCGGTGCCGCGACGCGCACCAAGCTGATTGCCGGTGTGGAAGATTACGAAACCATGGAACTGGCCATCAAACTCGGTGGCGAGGTCTGGAAACCGGTTCAGAACGCCTACGAATATAACATGCAGTCGGAATTCGGGGGGATCCGTGCAGGGCCGACCATCAGCGTACAAAAGGAAGCCCTGGTCAACGTCGAAGAACTGAAGGCCCAGAAAGAGGGGCAGACGCATATCTTTATGGCCTTGCAGCGCAAGACGGGCGAGATTCAGCGAGTCATCAAGGCGAACACGATTTATGTGGTCCCCAAAGAACCGGACGCGATACACATTCAGCATCTGGTGCCCGTGATTTCACCGGATCGCCTGAAATGGAGTCCGTTGCAGCGGGTGCATCCATTAACGGGCGAGGCTTTGACACCGCCGGCAAGCGGGACCAGCCTGCCCTTTGCGACACAGGAAGGCGCCGGGGGGACGTCAGGCAGCGGGAGCGCCGCCGCGACCCAACATCTCCATCCATCGGGCGGGGCCGAGGCGGGCACAACCGGAACCGCCGCTGCGGCCGTGGATGCCCATGGAACCGTGGATTATTCGGATCTTCCACCGGACTTGCGGGTGCTCATCGACACGCTGCAGGGGCAGATGGAGAATCCGCAGGATCTCCAGCACATCGTGAATATGGTCCGTCAGGTACACGACATACGGAAAAATGTCGTGAATCAACTGCCGATCATGGCCGATCCAGAAGGCATGGGTCTCTTGCAGGAAGTGAAATCGCTGATTGGGCAGCATGCGCCGTAATAGCAGAAAACAAGTGGAGAAAGGAGCAAAAGATCATGGCGTGGATGACGCGGGCAGAAATGAAAGATTTGTTGGCACGCTGGCCGGTCAAGGGGAAGATTGTCGAGGTCACGGTGACCTACGATGAAACGATCCCCGGCGAGGTTCCCATGGAGATTGACGAATATGGCAATTATTGGGTAGGCAACGAGTGCGTGACCGACCCCCCCAATCTGCCGATGTCCTGGAGGCAGTTTCGGTTGAACATGCATGAACTGATGGGTCGGATGGGCCTCGATCCCGATGCTCTGGAGAAGTATGAGCGCTTGTATGTTGATCCGGATGCGCTAAAAAAATATGGTGATCCGCGCCAATTCCCCACGGATCGTTAAAGGAGTTTTGAACCAAGGAATGTCTTGAGTTGACCGATACCGCGCCGCTAAAAAAAAGGGGCTGGAAGCCAGACCTGGTTTTATTGACAGAACCATGATAGTGGTTCACCCTTACTCGGGTGAACTCATACTATGGTTCACCAAGGGTAAGCTATGGTCGAGATAGGTGCGGTAATTCGTCGGGCGCGGCGCGCGATTGGGTGGAGTCAACGCGATCTCGCGCACAGGGCCGGGATAGGACAAAGTCATGTGCTGCGTGTAGAGCAGGGTACTGACATACGGCTCTCCACGCTGCAAAAGCTGGCAGACGCTTTAGACGCCGATTTCATTATGGTGCCTCGCCAGGTATCGCATCTTGCACAGCGCATAGGGGATGTTGAATGGCAACGCATGGGGCGCGGGGAAATGACCAGTGGAGAAGCGTCTGACGGTATGCTGTTCACCATAGAGAACACTGCGGAAGAACCATGAGTGCCGAGGTTTATCTGTGGCAGCCACAAGGCAAGATGCTGGTTGGACGGCTGATACGCATTCCAGGCGGCGATCAGAGTATATTCATGCTGGATGAGAATTATCTGTCTATGCCAAGCGAAGAACGGCCTATGCTAAGTTTTTCCTTTTTAGGTGCGGATGGATTCCCCAGGCAGCAAACGCGCATCACCAAGGTCAAAATTCATCCCTGGCTTTCCAATTTATTGCCGGAAGGCTATTTGCGCCAATATGTGGCAGATCAGCATGGTTTTCATAAGGAAAGGGATTTTCCGCTGATCGTGGCATTGGGCGGTGATCTGCCAGGTGGCGTCATGGTGGAATCCGATGCTGAGGCAGAGATAACCGGCAACGATACGCGGGGCGATTGATCCACGAAGAGCGGGGAAGGATTGCTCAAGTTTTCTCTCGCTGGGGTTCAGCTAAAATTTTCCGCCGTTCGCGCCTCAAAAGGCGGGCTGACCATACCCGCCCGTGGGTGGGGAGGCTCATGGATCGTCAAGTTGCCATCCGAAGTGTATGCGGCGGTACCCGAAAACGAATATGACATGATGCGCCTTGCCAGAAAGGCAGGGTTTGATGTTCCGGAAATCGACCTGGTTGAAATGCGTCTTATTGACGGGATGCCCAATGGTGTCCGCCAGGAACAACGAGCTTTCGTGATTCGCCGTTTCGATCGCACAGAAGAGGGTGGGCGCCTCCATATGGAGAAATGAGCGTCGTCCGCAGTGATTGGCCCGTCGCGGTCGGGAACCATTTCGCAAGGAACTATAAAATGACCAATCAACTTTAGAAGGGAAACAATCATCCGGTCAGGAAACACCAGAGCGCAAACCACAGGACGGTGAAGCGTCATCATCTGGCACACCGCCGACGCGGCCTGCACCATGATGCTGCGGTATAAAATTGTGCCGAAAAAGGAATGTTAGATATGAACACACTGGTTACTGACGAACAGTTACAAGACCTCTTCGAGTCCTTTGACAATGCGATAAAGTGGCGCGACATGGATATCTTCGAATTGAACCGCCGTGGATACATGGGGTTGGTCAGTACGCCCAAGGCGGGCGCTGGCATACCCTTCCTGAAACAGCTTGTGCATCGGGTCAGACAGTTCGGGTCAGCGGCAAAGAAGGTGGTAGACACCCAGGCGCAAGGCCGAGCCATTGCCATGTTCTCTGACAGCCTGGAAAAGTTGCGCGCGGAGATGCAGGACGCAGCGGTGGCCCTCCAGTATCTGGGGTACCGGCATCCCGACAGCATGGCGGGATGCCCGGATGTCGAGATTACCAAGACCGTGGAGGCCGGCATCGACAAGGTGCTACACGCCTCTGATGCAACCAGTACCACAACCT
>JAKCBU010000073.1 GCA_021839095.1 Pseudomonadota bacterium
AGCAAGGGATCCAGCACCGATACATGGTTGCAGACGAGGATGGCCGGCCCGCTGACGGGGACGCTGCTGGGCTCCCAGCGGGCACCCTGATAATAGCGGACGTAGCCGTAGAGCAGGGTGTGCAGGCTGCGCTGGCTAAAAGACCATTCCGACAGTTGGTCGGCCACCGCGGAGGCTTGTAGCATGGCGGTTTTCAGGAAACCATCAGCATGCGTTCGAGCGCCAAGCGGGCTTGGGCGGCGGTTTCAGGGTCCACCTGAATCCGGTTGACCACTTGGCCCGCAAGGAGACTCTCCAGGGTGCGCGCCAGTTGTTCCGGGTCGATGCGGAACATGGTGGAGCACATGCAGACCATGGGTGACATGAACTCGACCGTCTTGCCCTCCGCGCGCACCTCGTCGGCGAGACGGGTGACCAGGTTGATTTCCGTGCCCACCAGCCACTCGCTGCCGGGCGGTGAGGCCTTGACGGTACGCAGGATGAAGTCGGTGGAACCTACGGCGTCGGATTTCTGGCAGACTTCGAAAGCCGATTCGGGATGGGCAATGACCTGTCCATGCGGATGTTCACGACGCCAGCGATCGATATGTGCCGGCTGAAACATCTGGTGGACGGCGCAGTGCCCTTTCCAGAGCAGAATTTTGGCACGGCGGATTTCCTCGGGGGTGAGGCCGCCCAGCGGTTGGCTGGGGTCCCAGACCGGCATGTCGCGCAGGGGAATGTCCAGTTGATGGCCGGTCCAGCGGCCCAGATGCTGATCGGGAAAGAACAAGGCCTTGGGGCGCTGCCGGAAGGACCAGCCGAGCACCTTGCGGGCGTTGGAGGAGGTGCAGACGGTGCCGCCGTGGACGCCGCAAAAGGCCTTGAGCGCGGCCGAAGAGTTTACATAGGTGACCGGTGTCACCTCCCGCTCCACGTCGAGCACTGTCGCCAGCTCCTCCCAGGCGCGCTGTACTTGTGGCATGTCGGCCATGTCGGCCATGGCACAGCCCGCGTTGAGGTCGGGCAGAATGCTCGCCTGTTCCGGACGACTGAGAATGTCAGCCACCTCGGCCATGAAGTGAACGCCACAGAAGACGATAAACTCGGCCTCCTGCTCAGCCGCGGCGCGGGACAACTGCAGGGAGTCGCCATGAAAATCGGCATGACGATAGACTTCTTCGCGCTGGTAGTGGTGACCGAGAATGACCGCGCGCCGGCCCAGCGCGGCCTTGGCCCGCCGAATGCGCGTGTCCAGATCCGCAGCGTCGCTGCGGCGCAGTCCCTGGACCATCACTGTTTCCACACCCATAATCGATTCTCTCCAGCGCCACCGCGCGCGTCAACCATCCGATTACGTTACGAAGCCGCCTGCTGATCGTCAAGTGATCCGCTCAACACCGGTTCCGGCCCCCGGGCGCAAGCGGATGCCCAGTTCCTGAAGCTGCTGGTCTGTCACGGACCCAGGGGCTTCGGTGAGCAGACAGCCGGCCTTCTGCGTTTTGGGGAAGGCGATCACATCGCGGATGGTCTCGGCCCCGCACATGAGCATCACCAGCCGATCCAACCCAAACGCCAGACCACCATGGGGCGGCGCGCCATAATGCAGCGCATCGAGGAGGAAGCCGAACTTGTCGCGGGCTTCTTCCGCGCCGATGCCGAGGGCGGCGAAGACCTTTTCCTGGACCCGCTCCTGATGGATGCGGATGCTGCCGCCGCCGATCTCATGGCCGTTGAGCACCAGATCGTAGGCGCGCGCCAGGGCGTTGCCGGGATCCTCGCTGAGGGTTTCGAGATGCGCGGACTGTGGTGCGGTAAAGGGGTGATGGGTAGAGGTCCAGCGGTCTTCCTGATCATCGTAGTCGAACATGGGGAAGTCGGTAATCCAGACCGGCCGCCATTCGCCTTCCAGTAGACCGAGGTCGGCAGCCAGACGGTTGCGCAGGTTGCCGAGCGCTTCATTGACGATCTTGGCGGTATCCGCGCCAAAAAAGAGGATGTCGCCCGGCGTCGCGCCGCTGCGCTGGAGGATCTCCTGCAGGACGTTTTCCGGCAGGAACTTGACGATGGGGGATTGCAGACCCGTGCTGCCCTGATCCAACGCATTGACCTTGATCCACGCCAAGCCCTTGGCGCCATAGATGGCGGTGAACTGGGTATACGCGTCGATCTGCGCCCGGCTGAGCTGGGCGCCCCCGGGCACCCGCAAGCAGGCCACCCGCCCATGCGGGCGCTCGGCGGCTGCGCGGAATACCTTGAAGTCGGTGCCGCGCATCAACCCGGTGAGTTCGGTCAGCTCCAGCGGATTGCGCAGATCGGGACGATCGACGCCAAAGCGGTGCATCGCGTCCCGGTAGGTCAGGCGCGGGAAGGGATCGGGGAGCTGAACGCCCAGCACCTCGGCGAACAGGCCGCGGATCATGGGCTCGGCAATACCCATGACCGCCTCTTCATCGACGAAAGAGGCCTCGATATCGATCTGGGTGAATTCCGGCTGGCGATCGGCTCGCAAATCTTCGTCGCGGAAACATTTGGTGATCTGGTAGTAACGATCCAGCCCGGCCACCATCAGGAGCTGCTTGAAGAGTTGCGGGCTCTGGGGTAAGGCAAAGAAGTGCCCCGGCTGAGTCCGTGAGGGTACCAGATAATCCCGGGCACCTTCGGGCGTGGAGCGGGTCAGCACCGGCGTTTCCACATCGACGAAGCCGCCCTGATCCAGATAAGCGCGCACAAAGCGGGTGACTTGATGACGCAGCCGCAGACGGTTCAGCATTTCCGGGCGGCGCAGATCGAGGTAGCGGTATTTGAGCCGCAGATTCTCGGCGATATCCTCTGCATCCAGCGGGAAGGGCACCGGCTCCGCGCGATTGAGGATGGTGATGCGCGTGGCCACCAGCTCCACCTTGCCGCTGGGCATCTGCGGGTTTTCGGTGCCCGCCGGACGGGCACGCAGAAGACCTTCGACTTGCAGCACAAACTCGCTGCGGCAGTCGTTCGCGGCCGCAAAGGCCGCCGCCTGGTCAGGGTCGGCGACCACCTGTACCAGTCCTTCCCGGTCCCGCAGGTCGATGAAGATCACCCCGCCGTGATCGCGCCGCCGTTGTGCCCAGCCGCACAGGGTGACCCTCTCGCCCATCAGCCCTTCATGAATGCTGTTACAGTAATGTGTCCGCATGCCGCGTCCCATAATGAGTCCATAAGAAAAGGGCCGCCCGACCGGGAGGCCCGCGCGCAATCTAGCCTTGCGACGCGCGGTGCGTCAATGGCAGGCGCAAGCTCCGCCGGGACAGGCGGGCGCCGCCGCCGCTTCCGGCTGGCTTTCCGTGCCCTTGCCGCCGCCCTTGAAATCGGTTTGGTACCAGCCAGAACCCTTCAGAGCAAAGGCGCCGGCACTCAACTGACGCTCCAAACCCAGCCCGCCGCAGTGCGGACAGTCGGTGAGGCGGGGATCACTCATGCGCTGCTCGGCGCTCAGGCGGTGTCCACAGTCCTTGCATACATACTCGTAAGTTGGCATCGTATCGGCTCCGTATGAGGTTGTAACTTTAAAGATGCCTAATAAATACGTCCTCACGCCGCAATTTTCAAGAGCCCCGCATCGGAACGGGCCGGGGAGAGGAGGCGCACATGCTCATCGGCGCTGAATTGCACAGCGCATTGCAGACGCTGATCGCCCTGCTCGCCATCCTCAACCCCATCGGCGCCATACCGATTTTCATCGCGTTGACCAGTGACGAGGACCCGCAACAGCAGCTCGCCACGGCAAAGCTGACCTCCCGCGCCGTGGCCATCGTCCTGCTCATTTCCGCTTTTCTCGGCGAGTATATCCTGCAGTTTTTCGGGATCAGCATCGCCGCTTTTCAGGTGGCGGGTGGCATGGTCCTGATGCTGCTGGCCTTTAACATGTTGCAGGCCAAACCCAGCCGCTACCGGCATACCCCGGAGGAAACCGCCGAGGGCATGAACAAAGAGGCGGTCGCCGTCGTACCATTGGCCATTCCCTTGATGGCGGGTCCCGGGACCATGATCACGGTGATCATCGCCCATCACAAGAATGTGTCGTGGCTGGCCAGCGGCTTGCTGATCGTCGATATTCTGGTCATTGCCGGCGTCGCTTACGCCGCCCTGCGTCTGGCGCAGCCGCTCTCACGGCGGTTGGGGGTGACGGGTATCAACATCACGACCCGTATCTTTGGACTGGTGCTGGCCGCCATCGCCGTAACGTTTATCGCCAATGGTTTGGCGGCCCTGTTCCCGGGCCTGGTGCACGTCAGCACCGCCCCCTGACCGCCCCCGGTGCGATGACGGCCCCCCTTATCGTCGTCCAGGCACCTTAAGCATCAAAAGGCAATCATCGCCTGCATGGCGAATACGTTGTCCACGGCGCTCGATATGCTGTTGGCGGCGGCATTCGGTTGATGGGGGACATCCAGAGT
The DNA here is from genome assembly GCA_021839095.1 of Pseudomonadota bacterium. The sequence goes on from JAKCBU010000073.1 coordinate 4,416, forward strand.
CCGGAAGTAATATCCCCCGAAGACCTTGGTCAGCGGCGTGAAGTGGTACTGCAGTCCGATGGCCCAGGTTTTGAAGATACGTTGCTGTGCGGCGTTGTTGGGCAGACGGTCGTAGTAATCGTAGCGTAAATTCGCTTCCATATGCTGGGTGAGGAAAAGCCCCGCTTCCAACATGTAGCCGCTGGCCTGGTTCTGACCGCCGGGATAGAGCTGGGTCTTGGTCAACGGCGCCGCCAGATCCGGTGCATGACTGAAGGCGGATGCCGCGGTTATCCACCCGGAGCCGCGGATGTACTGGAAGCGGAATTGACGACCCCACTGATGCATATAGCCCTGAAGATATTGAACGTCCACCCCGTAGCGGGTCATGCTGTAACTCTGTCCGGCCAAATCCGGGCGGGCGTGCTGATACCAGATGCCGGCCTGCACATCGCTGCGGAATGCGCCTTTACCCCCTAAAATATAAGATTCCTGCAGGCGCACGGCATATAGGGGGCTGCTGGACCGGTTGCCGGCGGCCACCGTACCGAACAGGCCCACCATGGCGCCATAAGAAAGCTCCCAGGGACCGCTGCGAAACCAGTCGAAGAGCATCACGCCAGGATAACGAAAGCCGTTGGCACCCAGGCTTCCTTGACCATTGATGAGATAGGCGTTGATGTTTTTGTCATAGGGCGCGTCGGAAGAGTACATGGTTTGCTGCATCAGTTGTCCGATCACGGTGGAGGGCAACACAAAGTTGTAGGTCATATAGCCACGCAGGGCACCCTCTGCACTGGGCGCACGAATGAGGCCCACTTCTATCCTGGCCCCGGGAAGGTAGCTAAAGGTTACATGCCCGTCAATCAGTCCGGGTTGATAACCGCCGCGCACCTTGGTAATCCCGTTGCTACCAAACTCTCCGCCCAGCAGGTAGGAGATATCAGGATTGATATTACCGCGCAGCATGATTCTGGCGCGCAAAATACTGACGGCGGTGCTTTGAGTAAAGTTGGGTGCGATCAAGTTGATATTAGGCACATGATTTTTCTCGAAACGATCTTTGCGCCCCGGTTGTGCATATAGGCTCGGCTCAATAAATCCGGACACCCCGAAATGAGATGCCTTGGGCGGAGATATCCCCTGCAGCGCAAACCAGTTCGCCGCATGCGCCAAGGGGGACGCCGCGAGCGTCGCTACCGCCAGCGCCATGGCTGGGCGGGAGTATTTATGTGCAAAATTCATCAGGGTTACCTTCGTGTCGTCTTGGTGGGGGCGCTGTGAGTAGGGGGAGCGGGCATATATAGACCAACTCGGCGGTTCTGCACGAACGCAGCCGGCCTCCCCCGGAGGTGAACGCCGCTTACCCCTGCAACGAGGGATCGCACAAACGCCGTATCGTCTCTGGCAGATCCGCGGGGCATTTGCCGCAGTGCTGATTGGCGGGGACGGCGTAGTCCATTTTCTTGGGATAGGGTAGCCTGAGATTGGCCATGATCTCCTGAAATTCGCCTATGCTTTTGCCCCCTAAGCGAGGGTTCCTCGCCTTCTCCTGGGCGATGGAGGATACGTGTCGATGTTGATAATCGTGGGCTGGATAGACCAGCGTTTCATTGGGCAAAGCAAAGAGCTTCTCATGAACGGACTGATACAGCGTGACGCTATCGCCGTTCTGAAAATCCGTGCGCCCGCAGCCGTCGATCAGCAGTGCGTCGCCGGTGAACACCCGCTGCGTATCGCCTTCCGTCAGGAGATAGCTGTGGTGAGTGTCGGTGTGGCCGGGCGTGACCAGGGGATG
>JAKCBU010000074.1 GCA_021839095.1 Pseudomonadota bacterium
GCGCCCAAAAGCTGGAGGCAAGGGCCGGATTGCAGGCGCGCTTCGGGGTGGATGCCGATACCATGACCCGATTCTTCCGGGTGCTGCACGCCGAAATCACCCGGCGTATGTATGTGGAAGCGGCCCGGCAACGCGAAGGGGCGGTCGGATTGCGGCTGACGCTGCTCAAGCCGGAGACGGCGTCCCCCGAGGAACGGGTCATGGTCGCGACGGATGCCCACGGCCTGGGCGCCGGGGTTTACCCCTTTGGCCATATTCCCGAGAATCCCCATCCGGGGTCGGAAAACCCTTTTATGATTCGCGTGGTAATGAAAAAGGATCTGGTATGAAAAAAATAGCCCTCTTTGCCGGTGACGGCATCGGTCCGGAAATCGTTGCCGCTGCCCGGCAGGTGCTGGATGCCGTGGATCGGGCCGCGCGTTTGGACCTGGAATGTTCGGAGGGCCTGGTGGGTGGAGCGGCGTTGGATGTGTGCGATGATCCCTTGCCAGCGGCCTCTCTGCGACTGGCCATGGATGCCGACGCGATCATTCTCGGCGCTGTCGGCGGCCCCCGCTGGGACGCCTGCCCGCCCGCGCAGCGTCCGGAACAGGGATTGTTGCGCCTGCGCAAGACATTGGATCTCTACGCAAACTTGCGTCCGGCTCGGGTTTTTCCGCAGTTGCTGGACGCCTCTCCGTTGCGCCCGGAACTGGTGCGTGGTGTCGATATCCTGGTCGTGCGCGAGCTGACGGGCGATATTTACTTCGGCCAGCCACGGGGGGTGGAACGGATCGATGGCCAGCGCCGGGGCTATAACACGATGCTTTATGACGAAGAGGAAATTCGCCGAATCGCCCATGTCGCCTTTCGCGCCGCCCAGGGCCGTCGTGGGCGGCTGTGCTCGGTGGACAAGGCCAATGTACTGGAGACCACCCGCCTGTGGCGAGAAGTGGTCAACGAGGTGGCGCGGGAGTATCCCGATGTGCAGCTTAGCCATATGTATGTCGACAACGCGGCGATGCAGTTGATCCGCGCGCCCGCACAATTCGACGTCCTGCTGACGGGTAACATGTTCGGCGACATTCTCTCCGACGAAGCCAGCCAATTGACCGGGTCCATCGGCATGCTGCCCTCCGCTTCGCTGGGCGAGGGCAGGGGTATGTATGAACCCATCCATGGCTCGGCACCGGATATCGCCGGGCAGGACAAAGCCAATCCGCTCGCCACCATTCTCTCGATAGCGATGCTGTTACGCCACTCCCTGGACGCCGAACCCTGGGCGCGGCGTGTGGAATCCGCTGTACAGCAGGTACTGGATCAAGGCTTGCGTACCGCGGACATCGCCGCGCCAGGCGCGGCGGTCATCGGCACTGCCGCCATGGGGGCCGCCGTGGTGGAAGCCTTCCACCAGGGGAATTGACCGTATATGCCAAAATCACGCTATAACGTCGTTATCCTGGGAGCCACGGGCGCGGTCGGCGAGACCATGCTGCAGATTCTGGAGCAACGGGATTTCCCGGTGGATCAGCTATATCTGCTGGCCAGCCACCACTCCGCAGGCGGGCGGCTGGCGTTTCGTGGCCGGCATATCCTGGTGCAGGACGCCGCCCACTTCGACTGGTCGCAGGCGGATATAGGGTTATTCTCCGCGGGCGCCAAAGTCAGCGCCGTCTATGCCCCCAAGGCCACATCCGCTGGATGTGTGGTCATCGACAACACCTCCCAGTTCCGCTACGACGATGAAATTCCGCTGGTGGTGCCCGAGGTGAACCCACAGCGGATCGCTGATTACCGGCGTCGTGGCATTATCGCCAACCCCAATTGTTCCACTATCCAGATGCTTCTGGCGCTCAAGCCCATTGCCGATGCGGTGGGGATAGAACGGGTGGTGGTGGCGACGTATCAGGCGGTCAGTGGCGCGGGCAAGCGGGCCATCGAAGAGCTGGGGCAGCAGACCTTGGCCATCTTCCGTCAGCAGGAGGTGGCTACCGAGGTGTTTCCCCAGCGGATTGCTTTTAATTGTCTGCCGCAGATCGATGTTTTCCAGGAGAACGGTTACACCAAGGAAGAGATGAAAATGCTCTGGGAGACGCGCAAGATCCTCGACATTCCGGATATCGCCCTGACGGCCACCTGCGTGCGTGTGCCGGTGTTTTATGGCCATTCTGAAGCGGTCAATGTGGTCACCCGGGAACCGATCACACCAGAGGCCGTTCGTGGTTTGCTGGAGAAGGCTCCGGGCGTTGTGGTGCTGGATGACCGTGACACGGGTACCTGGCCCTCAGCGCTGGACGCGGCCGGCCGGGATGCCACCTATGTAGGCCGTATTCGCGGCGACTGTTCCCATGCGCGCGGGATTAATTTCTGGGTGGTGGCGGACAATATTCGCAAGGGGGCGGCGTTGAACAGCGTGCAGATTGCAGAGTTATTGATTCGCGACTATCTATAGTGGCGTGATTGGCCGCAGTGCCTGCCGCGGGTGCGCCTGTTTTAGCGAAACGAGGAAGAAATGTATGGATAAAAAAAACTGGTTGTGGGCCCTGGCCGGTATGGGGCTCTTTTTGCCGGGTATGGCGCAGGCCCTGGGACTGGGGGAGTTACGTGTGCTTTCCGCGCAGGGAGAGCCCTTCCGGGCGGAAATTTCCATACGATCCTTGGATCCCCAGAGTAGGGCGAGCCTCAGTGCGGGTCTGGCACCTGCCAGCGCTTTCGCCATGATCGATCTTCCCGAAGCGTCCACGTTGGCGCATTGGCACTTCACCGTGCGCAACGGTAACCGTCCGGCGATCTTGATCAGCAGCCCCCTTCCACTGACGCAGCCTACGCTGAAGTTTCTGGTAAAGCTGGATTGGTCGGGTGGCCAACTGGTACGCGAGTACACCGCATACTCCAGTGCCAGCCCGTATGCGCCCCCGTCCTTGAGCGTGGCCCCCTCCCCATCCGGGGTGCCTGCGACCGTTCCCGCGGCGGCGGCATCTCAGCCCGCACGGCTTTATCACGGCTGGTCACGGGTGAATCGTTACGGCCCCGTGCCGCAGAACAGCTCGCTCTACCAGGTTGCGCGATCCATCACCCGTAGCAATGCCGTCACGTTGGATCAGGTGATGGTGGCTTTGGTGAAGGCGAATCCGCAGGCATTCAAGGCGGGCAGTCCCACTTATCTCTACGCCGGAAGCATGCTGACGGTGCCGAGTCTGGCACAAGTGCAATCCTTGCGGCCCGCTCAGGCCACGGCCTGGTTGTCCAGTCGGCGCGGTGCAAGCCCTGCCGCCGCTCTGGCGGCCGCGGCCAAGGCACCGACGACGGCGCACATGGCCGCCACGCCGGCCGGCGCGGCGACCCATCTGGTACTCTCCAGTGCCCCCGCCGCGGCCGTGACGACCTCCACGGTCAGCGCCGCGCCCGTGGCGCTGGGCCACCTGCAGGAACAGGATGCCGTACTCAAAGCGGAAAATCAGAAATTGATGGCCGCGGTGGCGGCGCTCGGGCAACGGCTGACCGCAGAGGAAGGTTTGCTGGCCAGTCAGGGTGCGCGGCTGGCCACTCTTTCCAGGAACTCCAGCAGTAACAACCTGTTTGAGAATCTCCCACTGTTGATGTCGTTGGGCGGCAATGTCCTGCTCCTGCTCCTGTTTCTCTGGATGTTGGGTCGGCAGAAGCAGGTGGAGCGGCGCCAGCGGGAGATTTCTCAGCGGGTATCGACCTGGAGCGCCGTACCCAGAGGAGGGGATGGTCCCCAACCTCCGGCACCCGCGGTGACGGTGTCAGCGCCTGCCGCCGCCGTGGTCTCCCCAATCGTGGAATCTCCCGTGACCGCGGCACCCGCGGTGACTTCCTCCCCGACCGTCGGCGTATTTCAGCATACCGTGGAGGAACCGGAAAACACGCCGGAACCCTACACAAACGCCGAAGTGGATCCCATTGAGCAGGCGGATCTTTACCTGACCTACGGCAAGGCCGGGCAGGCGGTGGCGGTATTGAACGAGGCCCTTGACGCGAATCCGCGCCGTAAGGAGCTTTACGTCAAGTTGCTCGACGTTTATGTCAACCTGGACCGCCATGAGGAATATTTGGATCTCGCGGAACGCATGCGCGGGCGCTTTGGCCCCCACAATGCCGCGTGGCAGGAGGTTGCGGCGCAGGGGGCTCGGCTTTTCCCCGGCAATCCTCTCTTCGCCGCCGTCGAGGAGGGCGCCACCATGGTCACCCATCCTGATGCCGCGGAGCCACCCGCCGCGGCGGTCAGCGCTCAGGATACTCCTTTGAGTGCGCTGGATTTTCACTTCGATCGTGCATCGGCGGAGCCTGCCTCAGCGGAAGAAGAGAGCGCCTTCTCGTCGGAAGAAAAGGCCCGTCTCCTGCAGAGCATTGATGAGCAATTTCGATTGCTGGAAGCAGCGGAGAGCACCGAGAAGGGGCTGGATTTTGGTGCAACTTCCGAACCCGGGCCGGTGTCCGAAGCGCCGACTGAAAAGGAGGATGGGGCACTGAATCCGTCCGGTCTGCACGTGCTGCAGAATGAGTTCCTGTCTGATGCACGAAGCGAGTCGACAGCGTCTGTCGCCGAAACCGTGTCAACGCCCGCCGAATCTCTGGCGGCCGCTGAGCCTTCTGTCCATGTGGGGGTCGACGATTGGGATGCGGTAGGTACCAAATTCGATCTTGCCAAGGCCTATATGGAAATGGGGGACAGTGAATCGGCACGCGATCTGCTCGAGGAGGTGAGCCGAGAAGGGAGCATCGCCCAGCGGGAGGAGGCCCAACAACTCCTGAGGCACCTGTAACCGCGCGTGGAGGAACCGTTGACCGCGTTGTTCCCCGGCACGCGCTGGGCCTTGGGGCTGGAATACGACGGCAACGGGTTTTGTGGTTGGCAACGTCAGCTGGGGCAGGACAGTGTGCAGGAAGTCCTGGAAACCGCATTGGGCCGCGTGGCTCAACATCCTGTGACGGTGGTGGTTGCCGGGCGTACGGACACCGGAGTACATGCCCTGTGCCAAGTCGTTCATTTCGACAGCCCGGCACAGCGATCGCCCGAAGCCTGGGTACGTGGCGGGAATACCTATTTGCCGCCGGGTGTGGCCATACGCTGGGCCCGGATCGTCTCCGGCGATTTCCATGCGCGCTTTTCGGCCACGGCGCGGCGCTACCGCTACGTGATTCTCAATCGGCGCGTAAGACCCGCATTGTGGAGGAGTCATACGGCTTGGGTATACCGTCCATTGGATGTGCTGGCGATGCAGGCGGCGGCTCGGAGTCTGCGGGGTACGCATGACTTTTCCGCCTTTCGCGCCTCGGCTTGTCAAGCCAAAAGTCCGGTGCGGGATTTGTGCCAACTGCGGGTGACCCGTCGGGGAGATTTGATTGCCGTGGACGCCGAAGCCAACGGTTTTTTGCATCATATGGTGCGTAATCTCGCGGGAGTGCTCATTGCGATTGGCCGGGGAGAACGGCCTGTAGGTTGGGCCGCTGAGGTTTTGACCAGCCGCGATCGCTGTCAGGCGGGGATTACGGCGCCACCAGGCGGACTGTACTTTGTGGCACCGCGCTATCCCGCGCACTTCGGGTTGCCGGTGGATGCGATGGATGCCGGTTTTCTGATGGGGGATTAGCGGTCGCGCTCATGCTTTCTGCGGAGCGCGGTGTTAGAATGCCCTGATGGTGCGGATCAAAATATGTGGTATCACGAACGTGGAGGACGCACGGGCGGCGGCGTCCATCGGTGCCGACGCGGTCGGAGTCGTGTTCTACGACAAAAGTCCGCGAGCCGTGAATCCGGTGCGTGCGCAGGAAATCCTTACGGCCTTGCCGCCTTTCGTGACCCGTGTCGGTCTTTTCGTCAACGCGCCGGCCGCCACGGTAATTGCGACGACCCAGCAGTGTTTTTTGGATGTCCTGCAATTTCACGGAGAGGAGACGCCCGCGTTCTGCCGCGATTTTGGCCGACCCTATATCAAAGTGTTGCGAGTGACGGCGGCGGTGGATCTGCAACCGCTGGTGGAGGCTTATCACGACGCGCAAGGTCTGCTGTTGGACTGCGCGTCACCGGGGGTGTGGGGAGGGTCGGGCCGGAGTTTTGACTGGTGGCGGCTGCCGGAATTGGGTAAAGCCTGGATTTTGGCCGGCGGGCTGGATGCGGAAAACGTCGCGGGCGCGATAGCCATCGCCCAACCCTATGCGGTGGATGTGAGCAGTGGG
>JAKCBU010000075.1 GCA_021839095.1 Pseudomonadota bacterium
CACGTATACCATCTTGAGCGCCTCCGCCAGCGCCCCATAGGTCCATCCCTGGCCAATCAAATACCGGACCAAAGGACGCAAAATCGTCAACACCGCCGCCTTCAATACTTCGTTCATGACTCGTCTGGCTTCGCCTCATGCAGTTCCCTGACCAATGATAACAGGACGTGAAATAACGACCCACCACACCGCTTGACGTGGTAAAATATCCCACTATACTACCTGTGGCAAGAGAGGGACCCAACCTTTCACCCTCCACTCGAAAATGAAGGAGTGATATCAGGACGCCCGCATGGCGTTCAACCTGATAGAGCCCACCGGAGGTATGGGCCAAAGTTGAATCGAAAAACAGCGGCATGTTCCAGCACGCACTTAAACCCCATTGACTGTGGGAAATATTACCACATATACTGTTCTCAGTGTCACACCCGCGGTATTCCCGAGAGATGGAGAGTTAAAGGAGGATATTATGGCAACCACGTATGAGCAGCAGAACGTTCTACAGGATGAACCCCCCCTGATGATGGAAGCTTGGCGTTTCGTAGCGAAATCGGAGCGGATGGAGGATGTCGGCACCACCATTACCACCATTTGCGGTCATCAAAATCCACATGCGGTACGGATCTTTCTCAACGGCGCATGGACGACGTTCTGTATGGATTGCTGGCGCAGAAATCGCCGTGCTTATCGCCGTCCGGGGGGATTACCCTCTCAGACCGAATCCCTCCCTGGATACGACGCGTCAGCGACCATCCGGAAGGCGTTTGGCACACCCTCTCCCAAAACGCTCCCGTCAAGGGGGCGGTAATGAAACCCCTCATGGAGCGGGGTACGGGACGATACGGGCGCTTGCCAATGGTACGGACGGCGGGTCTCCAATCCACCAACCCACGGCGTACGGACCCGGAAGTCCCGCAGAGTCGGTTGTTCGCCGATGATTCCGAACCGTCTTCCAAGGCCTTTGCACCGATGGGACGCCCGGCATCAAGCGCGGCCTTGCGGCCATGGTCCACCGAAGATCATGAGGGATCGTCGCGACGGATACTTTTCTACTCCCATGACACCTTCGGTCTTGGACACCTGCGCCGCAATTTGGCCATCATCGAACATCTGATGCAGCGTAATCCTCCCTTTTCGGGCATGCTATTGACCGGTTTTCCCATGGTCGGCTCCTGGCCGATGCCGGATGGCCTGGAGGTGCGGGCCCTCCCGCCCGTCGTCAAGGTGGGCGCCGAGGAATATGCGGCCCGGGATCTTTCCTCCAGTTTCGCGGCCGTCAAGGCACTGCGCGAAACCGCCATTCTGGACGCGCTGGTTTCCTATCAACCAGATGCGCTCCTGGTCGACCACGCGCCAGCGGGAATGAAGGGGGAACTGTTGCCGTCGTTACGATTCATCCGAAAAGAGATGCCGGCGACCCGCACCGTATTGGGGTTGAGAGATGTCATCGATAGTCCCGAGACCGTGCGTCAGATTTGGCAGGCGCAAGGTATTTACGCGTTGCTGGAAACCGAATATGACCAGATTCTGGTTTACGGCAGCCGCCATCTGTTCGACGTGGTGGATGCGTACCACCTCTCCCCGAACGTGGCGGCCAAAGTGCGGTACTGCGGCTATGTCGCCCGCACGGGCGCGCAGGACGTCCCGGTGGCCCGGTCAGAGGTGCCGGTGGTGCTCGTCACCGTCGGTGGCGGCGGGGATGGGTATGCCCTGATCGAGGCCTATCTTGAAGCCTTGCACCGGATCCCGCCGAACACCGCACACAGCATCATCGTTCCCGGGCCACTCATGCCCGCGGATCAATATCAAACGCTGGTCGAACTTGCCGCCCAGCGTGCGGACATACAAATCATCCCCTATACCACCGAACTCGTGGCCCTGCTGCACACGGCCGATCTCGTCGTAGCCATGGGCGGGTACAACACCACAGCGGAAATCCTCGCCGCCCGGAAGCCAGCCATCCTGGTCCCCCGATCAACTCCCCGCATGGAGCAATGGCTTCGCGCAACGATGTTGAGTCAACTCGGGCTCGTGTGGGTGATCTCCCCCGAGGAGGATCTGGTTCATCGGCTGGCGACACTGGTGCCAGCCGCCGTCGCCGGCGCCCGGCCGCCGGGAAACCGGTGGGATACCGTGGATCTGGGCGGCGTTCATCGCATCGGTGAGGCACTGGAGGAGATGCTCCACCCCGGAACGGTCACCATGGAGGCCCCCCTATGACCACGGCGGCCCCGACGGTGGGTTACATCTTAAAACGCTACCCGCGCCTTTCGGAAACCTTCATCCTCAACGAAATGCGCGCCTTGGAGCGGTTGGACACGCCTTTGCACATCTTCTCGCTCCTGCAGCCCGATGACGCGCCCCGCCATCCCACGGTTTCGGAAGTCCGGGCCACCGTGACCTATTTCCCTCCCGCATGGCCCCAGGCCGTTTTCGCGGTAGCCAAGAGTCATGCCGTCGTGGCGGCCCAGGCGCCGCTACGCTACCTGCATGCCACCGGGCTCGCGTTGTGGTGGTCCATCCGCACGCGCCGGCCATGGAGCGTCGGGAAACAGTTCCTGCGTTCCGGTTATGTGGCGCATGGCTGTCTGCAGCACAACATCCAGCACCTCCACGCCCATTTCGCCAATGCGCCCGCCACCGTCGCCCGCCTGGCGGGCGTCATGTGCAACATTCCCCACAGTTTCACCACGATCTCCAAGGATCTCTACCTGACCCCCCCCAAAGTGATGCGCAGACGGATCGAATCGGCGCATTTCGTCCTGACCTGCACCCACTACAATGTCGAGTATCTGCGCGGTTTCTTGCCCCGGCAAGACTGGGACAAGATCCATCTCATCTACCACGGCATCGATCTCTCGGCCTTTCCCCAGGACGAAACCTTCGCGGGCGCGCCATCCGGGGAAGACGCCGATCTGCCATTGATCCTTTCGGTAGGCCGCTTGGTCCCTAAAAAGGGAATGCGGGATTTGCTCAACGCCTGCCACCTGTTACACCACCGTGGGGTCGCCTTTCGTTGTATCATCGTGGGCGAAGGTCCGCTGCGGCAGGAACTGGAAGCCCACATCGCCGAGCTTGGCCTGACGGCGGTAGTGACCCTGCCGGGCGCCATGGCTCACGACCGTCTCCTGGCCTTTTACCGGCGGGCGACACTCTTCGCCCTCGCCCCGCAGGTAACGGAAGACGGAGACCGGGACGGTATTCCCAACGTCCTGGCGGAAGCGATGGCGGCCGGCACGCCCGTGGTCTCCACCTCGGTTTCGGGTATTCCCGAATTGATCGAGGACGGCCGCACCGGGTTGCTGGTACCTCCGCAGGACCCGGCGGCGCTGGCCGCTGCCCTGGAACGGGTGCTATCCGAGGCGCCGTTGAGGCATCGTTTCGCGGCGGCGAGCCGGGCCAAGATAGAGGAACGCTTCGAGTGTTGGGAGACCGCCAAGGCCTTGCGCACTCTTTTTGTACAGAGTGTCCAGCCGTGAATATCGTGTACCTGTGCGCGGATCGCGGCATCCCCATCCTGGGGGACAAAGGGGCGTCGGTGCATGTGCGGGAATTCACCACGGCGCTCGCCCGCGTCGGGCATGACATCACCCTGCTTTGCGCCAAACAGGGGTATGGGAACCCTTCTCCTCCGGCGCGGCTCATCGAGTTGCCGCCCGACACCGACGCCGCCGAAATTCGCGGCGAGGGGGAGTCTCTGGGTATCGGACAAGAAGCATGGGACCACACCGTGCACCGGGAAATCGACAAGCTGGTCTGTGATCGCCGGCTGGCATCGCGTGCTTTGGACGCCTTGAGAATGGCGCACGTGCAGCCGGACGCGCTCTATGAGCGGTATGCGCTCTTCCATCGCTCCGGCGGCGACCTCGCCGACGCCCTGGGCATCCCTTACGTGCTAGAAGTGAACGCGCCTCTGGTCTATGAACAGGCGCGTTTCCGGGGATTGCGGTTAAAGACCCTGGCGGAGGAAACGGAGATCGCGACCTTCCGGCGAGCCGATCATATCGTGGCCGTGTCAGAGGCCGTGCGTGCCCATGTGCTGTCCCGGCAAGTGCCGGAAGATCGCGTGACCGTGCTGCCCAATGGGGTGGATATCAGCCGCTTTCATCCCCAGGTGGACGGACAGGAAGTCCGCACACGCCACGGACTTGACGGGCGACTGGTCATCGGTTTCGTGGGTAGCCTGAAACCCTGGCATGGTTTGGATTTTCTGCTCGACGCCTTTATGCGCGTCAGTCAGCAGCAGCCGGAGGCGGTGCTGTTGGTGGTAGGCGAAGGCCCCGGCAGCACCGGTCTTCAGTCCCGTGCGGCGGAAAACGGGCTCGGTGGCAAGGTCATCATGACGGGGCGCGTGCCCCACGAAGAGATCCCCAATTATCTCGCTGCCATGGACCTCACGGTGGCTCCCTATCTCCCGCAGGACGGATTTTATTTTTCACCACTCAAGGTGGTGGAATCGCTGGCGATTGGACGGCCCGTGGTGGCGCCCCGGCTTGGCCAGCTGCCCAGCTTGGTTGAGGACGGTGTGACCGGCCGGCTGTTCCCGCCCGGAGACCTCGCGGGTTGTGTCGAGTGCATCCTCTCCTTGCTCAACGAGCCGTCGCAGCGGCAACACATGGGGCACCGCGCGGGCATCGCGGCGCAGGGTATCTTCGACTGGAATCGAACCGCCCGACAGGTGGCAGGAATCATCACCACTTTGCGATCAGGAACACCGTAATGGAACGGTCCGTGGATCAGAGTCCCTCCTCCTTCTCCCTGTGGGGACTGCGACGTTTTCTGCGCCCGCACTCGGTGGCGCTGTCCGGCGCCGCTCTGGCGATGACGATGCGGGCCATGGTGCTGCTGGTTCTTCCATGGCCCTTGAAGTTCGTGGTCGATAGCGTGATTTCCCAGAAACCTCTGCCCATCTGGCTCGCCGGACTTCTGCCGGACCCCATCCTCCATCGCGTGGCACTGCTGGATGTCCTGGGAATCACCATGCTTTTGTTCGCCGTGGCCGACTCCGCGCTGGCCTACATCGGCGGGCGCTGGTTATTGCGGGTGGGGCAGCGTGCCGTTTTCGACATTCGACGCCTTCTCTTCGCCCACCTGCAACGGCTTTCTCTGGCCTTCCACCGCCGTCAGAAGAGCGGGGATCTCATGGCTCGGCTCGGAGGCGACATTCAAACGCTTCAGGATTTTGTCGTGTCGATGGGAACAGGCCTCTTCGCCCATTTACTCACCATCGTCGGTATGGCCGGGATCATGCTCGCCATCGATTGGCGCTACGCGCTGGTCGTGATAGCCGCGGTTCCCCTGCTACTGGTGATTACCCAGCGCCACACAAGACGCCTCAAGCAGGCATTTCGCCTGGCACGGCGAAAAGAAGGCGAACTATGGAGCATGGCGCAGGAAATCATTGTCGGTATTCCCGTCGTCCAGGCGTATGGCCGCGAATCCTTTGAGGAAAGCCGCTTCCGCGAGCATGCCGAAGAGAGCCTGGATGCGGCCCTGGAAGCCAACGAATTGCAAATGCGTTTTACCCCCCTGATCGGCGGCCTGGTGGCCGCGGCCGTGGGAATCGCCGTCTGGTACGGCGCCTCTCAGGTGCTGGCCGGACACATCACGACGGGCGAATTGCTGGTTTTTCTCGCCTACCTGCGCGGCATGGCGGCTCCCTTGCGCCAATTCGCCAAACTGGCTGGAACCCTCAGTAAGGCAACCGTGGCGGCCGAACGCCTCGGGGATATCTTTGCCGAAGAGTCCGACATCCGGGACGCCCCCGATGCCATTCGTCTTTCCTCCTGCGCCGGCGCACTGGAGTTTCGCTCGGTTTCCTTCGGATACCGCCCCGATGAAAGCGTACTGAAAGATATCTCGTTTCGCGTCGATCCCGGCCAAACGGTCGCCTTGGTAGGCACCACGGGCGCGGGCAAGAGCACGCTGGTGAGCCTCGTCCCCCGTTTTCATGATCCTGTCGAGGGCCGGGTTCTGTTGGATGGGCACGATCTGCGCGACCTGCAACTCGCCTCCCTCCGGAACCGGATAGCCCTGGTCCTGCAGGAAGCACTCCTCTTCCACGGCACCGTCTGGGAGAACATCGCCTACGGCCGCGCCGGGGCGGGGCGGGAAAGA
>JAKCBU010000076.1 GCA_021839095.1 Pseudomonadota bacterium
CTGGGTCCACTGCTGGATCATGGCCTTACCAGCGCCATCCTGGGGATGGGCCTTGCCCGCGATCAGCAGTTGTACCGGATAGTGCGGGTTGTTCAGTAGACGGTAGAGACGATCCGGGTCGGTCAGCAGCATGTTGGGGCGCTTGTAGGCGGCAAAGCGACGTGCGAAACCGATGGTGAGGGTGTTGGGGTCGAGCGCCGTTTTCGCTTGTTCACACTCTCTTTCGGGCGCGTAGGTCGCTGCTAGTTGCTGCTGCAGGCGTTGGCGGGCAAACTGGATCACCTCCTGCCGTGCGACGCTGCGCAGGTGCCAGATATCGGCATCGGAGGTCTGGCGAAAGTCCGTTTCGATATCCTTCAGGTCCCCAAGCCAGCGGGACTTGCCACAGGATGTGGTCCACAGGGCGTCGGCTTCGGCGGAATCCCAGGACGGCATATGCACGCCGTTGGTGACATGGGTGACGGGGACTTCGTCCTCGGGCCAACGTGGGAACAGGGGCTGGAATAAGTGACGGCTGACCGCTCCGTGCAGGCGGCTGACGCCATTGACGGTCAGGCTGCCGCGAATGGCGAGCCATGCCATGTTGAAGGGTTCGCTGCGGTCTTCGGGATGCTCCCGGCCCAGAGCAAGGACAGTATCTATGTCCATCCCGAAAGACTCGGATGCACCGGCGACGTAGCGCGTCATCAGTTCCGGCGGAAAGCGGTCGAAACCGGCGGAGACCGGAGTGTGGGTTGTGAAGATATTGCCGGCGCGGGTGGCGGTGAGGGCGCAGGGGAAGTCGGTACCGTGATCCCGCATATGGCTATAGGCCCGGGCGAGGATGGCGAAGGCCGCATGTCCCTCATTGAGATGGCAGATGTCCGGCTGGATACCCAGGCGGCGCAGCAGCATCCAGCCGCCGACGCCCAAGCAGATTTCCTGCTGCAGGCGGGTCTCCGGACCGCCGCCATAGAGCTCGGCGGTGATGCCACGGTCGGCGGGGGCGTTGAGGGGATCGTTGCTGTCGAGCAGATACAGGGGCACCCGGCCGACCTGTGCCTGCCAGGCGCGGAGGATGACGGTGCGGCCGGGGAAGGCCATTTCCAGACGCAACCATTCGCCCGCAGCGTCCCGCACCGGGGTGACAGGCATCTGGGTGGGGTCGTTGTACGGATAGAGTTCGATCTGACGACCATACTCATCCAAACTCTGACGAAAATAGCCCTGCTGCCAGAGCAGGCCGATGCCGAGCAGAGGAACGCCGAGATCGCTGGCGGTTTTCAGGCAGTCGCCGGCAAGGATGCCAAGGCCGCCCGAGTAGATGGGCAGGGACTCGGACAGACCGAACTCCATGCTGAAATAGGCTACCTGACGGAAGGGCGGGTGAGGATAGGTTTTGCCGAACCAGCAGGTTTGCGCGAGGCGGTCGCGGTGTTCGGTGACAAAGGCGTCCAGCTTCGCGATGAAATCTTTATCCTCGGCCAGTTGCTGAAGCGCCTCGCTACCGGCGTTCTGCAGAATCAGCCACGGATTGTGGGTCTGCTCCCAGAGTTTGGGGGCAATATGCTGCCAGAGGGTGTCGGAGACATGGCTCCAGGACCAGCGTAGGTCGAGGGCAAGTTCAGCCAAACCGGCCAGTGATTCGGGCAGTTGCGGGAGCAGGTAGCAAGGGGCGATGGTCACGAATTCCTCCGGTTCAATGGGGTGTGCGGTAGGCAGGGTTGGGTAATGAAAGCCGGCTAAAACCTTATGGGTCCGCAAAACGCGTATTTGCCGACGAAGCTGGCGGCGGTGCCCCGTTCTTCCTCGATCCGCAGCAACTGGTTGTACTTGGCCACCCGTTCGCCACGCGCCGGAGCTCCCGACTTCCGTTGCCCTGTATCCAGGGCAACGGTGAGGTCCGCGATGATGTCTTCGATACGGCTGTCCATAAATGCTCCTGTCAATGGATGGCGGGTTGTTCCAGGCGGATAATTTCCAGCCGGTTGGTACCACCGGGGTGGCCCTGGCTTGGACCTTGGGTAAGGAGAATGAGGCCCTTCTCGATGCCGTGGGTCACCAGCCAGCGGCGGACGGCCTGCTCCCAGCCCTGATCGGGGCTGGGCATGGCTACCGCATGCACGCCGTAATGAAAGCACAGGCGTTGGCAAGTGCGGTCATGCGGGCTGATGGCCAGTATCCACGGGACCAGCCGGAAGCGTGCGATGCGGGCAGCGGTGGTGCCTGTTTCGGTGGGGGTGACGATAAACAGCGGATTCAGATGCTCGGCGGCGGTGCGTACATCCCAGGCGATGACGGATTCTACACTGGGGGCATCGTGCAGGGTTTCTGCATGGAGCGGACTCAGCTCGGATCGGGATTTTTCGGTGATGCGGGCGATTTCCGCCAACATTTTCACTGCGTCCACCGGATAATCGCCCATGGCGGATTCTTCGGAGAGCATGACACAGTCGGTACCGTCGAGAATGGCGTTGGCCACGTCCGTTACTTCGGCACGAGTGGGGCGACGGTTGTGGACCATGGATTCCAGCATCTGGGTGGCGGTGATGACCGGTTTGCCTGCGGCGCGGGCCTTGCGGATAAGTCGTTTCTGAATCAGTGCGATTTGCCCGATGGGTACCTCCACGCCGAGATCACCGCGCGCCACCATGATGCCGTCGGCGGCGGCGATGATGGCATCCATGTGTTTCCAGGCCCGGGCTCTTTCGATTTTGGCGACCAGAAAGGGCTCATAACCCAAGGCCTGCGCTTCCCGGCGGGCGGTGTGCAGATCCTCCGGCGTTTCCACGAAAGAGACACTCAGCCCGTCGACGCCGGCCTCCAGGGCGAAGGCCAGCAACTCGCGGTCGGCAGGGGTGAGGGCGCCGCCTTCCAGCGTCACGCCGGGTAGGTTCACGCCCTTATGGGAGTGAAGCACGCCGCCCACCACCACACGGCAATGGATACCCGCATGATCATGCTGTTCCACATACAACTCGATGAAGCCGTCGTTGAGAAACACCGTGTCCCCCTTGACCAGAGGGCGGGAAAGACGGGGCAGATCCAGGGGGACCTCCTCGGCGGTTCCCGGTGCGCCGGGCGCGAGGAGCACCTGGCCGCCGCGTTTGAGGGTGACCGGGGCGGGCAGCACACCGATACGGATTTTAGGGCCGGGCAGGTCGGCGAGGATGGCTACCCGCTGTCCCACCCTTTCCGCCGCAGCCCGGATACGGCCAATGCGGATGCGGTGTTCATCCGGAGTACCATGGGCCAGATTCAGGCGGGCCACGTTCATTCCGGCGCGGATCATCTGCTCCAGCGTTTTTGGTGCATCGGATGCCGGGCCAATGGTACAGACGATTTTGCTGCGCTGCACAGGCAGCTTCATCATATGTTGGGACCCAGCAGTTTGATGGCTTCGTCAACGCCCTGATTTTTTACCACAATGGCGTGAATGGCCTTGCAGAAGTTGACCGCGTCGGGCTGACTGCGCTGATGGACATTCCGGCCGGTGGCGCAGCCTTGCGTGCCCCCCACATGAATCTGTTCGTAGAGGCGTTGCAGAAACTCCGGCGCATCGGTTTCGGCCCCCCCCGCGCAGACGACCTGCGTGCGTCCGGCTGCGGCGACGGCTTCACCCAGGAGCGTGCCGTCCATGGCGCCAGCCGCATCGAGTGGTGGGTTGATCTTGACGAAATCCGCCCCGAGACAGGCTGCCAGACCCGCGGCACCGGCAACGAGATGCGGGTCCTGCTCCCGTTCACCTACGGCCTTGCCGCGCGGATAGGCCCAGATGACGGCCAGCAATCCCATGGCATGGGCATCCTGAATGATGCGTGCGGCTTCGCTGAGCATGGTCGGCTCGAACTCGGAGCCGGGGTAAATGGTGTAACCCACCCCAACCACCCGGAGACCAGAATGGCGCACAAAGTCATGGACCTGCGCCATGCTCTGCCACTGCAGGCTGACCGGATCGCGTTGCGCGCTTTTGATCAGATGGGTTTTGCTGTTGAGCTTGAGCAGATAGGGCGCATCCGGATAATCCATGCCATAGCGGGCAATAAGACCCATCTGCGCGGCAAAACAGCCCACGGGCGCTTCACTGGCGATGCGGAACAGATGCTCCGGGTCGGAATCGTCCGTCGCCACGTGTCCCCCGATAAAATCATCGTTGAGATGCTCGACTTTCTGATCGCCGGCCATCAGAAATAGGCGTCCGCTGTCCTGGGTGGCAAGACGATAGTTTTCCGTCCAGCGCTGGGTGCTTTCGGCGGACATGCCGAGTGGTGCTTGGGCGATTTTAGGCATGAGGATCTCCTGTAACGCAGGGATGGAGGGGTTCGTAATGGCGCCGCAGGGCGTCACCCGCAGCGGCTACCAAGGGGTGCAGGGAGGGTGTCAGGCGGGGCTGGCTGCCGAATTGCATGCTGGCCAGATCGGGTGCGGAGGCGTGCATCTGAATGGCCAGGCCGATGGTGTTGACCAGCTCGCCGGTAGTGGCGCCGCCGAGAATTTGGCCGCCGAGGATCTGCAGGGAGTCGGCGGCGAAGATGATCCGGCAGTAAATCTCCGTAGTGTTGGGCATCGAGGCGGGGTGATGATCCGGCAGACGGGTTTCGCCGACCAGAATGGGGAAGCCTTCCAGTTCCGCCTGACGCTGGGTAAGCCCGGCGACGCCGAAGGCCAGACCATCGATTTCGCTGGCATAGATGCTTACCGATCCGGCGTTGTAACGGAGTTGACGCAAGCCATAGAGGTTCATACCGGCAATACGGCCCTCGGCCGCAGCCTGTGAGGCGATCATGGCATGATTGGCCTTGCGGGTGAAAAAATCCTGCTTATGGGCGCAATCCCCAACCGCAAATATATTGGGATCTTCGCGGGAACGCTGGAAGGCGTCGACCCAGATTCCGCCGGAACGACTGAGGGTCAGGCCCATGTCCCTGGCCAGGGCGACCTGGGGGCGGGTGCCGATGGCGATGAGCACCGCGTCCACCGTCAGCGCCTCCTGTCCGGCGATCTGTATTTGTCCGACGCGCTTGCCGCCGGAATCAGGCAGCAGCGCCTCTACCCTGGCTCCAGTATGGATATGAACCCCATGGGCCCGCAACTGCTTCTCCACCGCCGCGCAGGCATCCGGGTCAAAGGCTGCCTGCATCAGGTGCGGCAGCATTTCGACGATGTGCACTTCAATGCCGCGTTTGCGTATTTCATCGGCAAACTCTACCCCGATGAAACCGCCACCGATAATGGCGAGGGTGCGGATCTGCGGAATGAGGGTGCTGAAGAGCGTGTCCAGGTAGTCGTAATCTTTACGAATGCTGAAGACCCCTTCCAGACGGGTGCCTGGAATGGGGGGGATGAAGTTCTCGGCGCCGGTGGCCAGCACCAGACGTTCCCAGTGAATGACGTCGCCATCGGCCAGGGTAGCCGTGTGTGCGACGCGGTCTATCTGTTGGGCCGTCCCGATCTGAAGTTGTCCGCCGGCCGCCAGCAGAGGCGCGCGCCCGGCCATATCCTCATCGGTGCCGCCCAGGGTGCCAAAAATGTAGGGGATACCGCAGGGAATCACCGCGTCCGTCTCCGGGCGGATCACCAGCACTTTTTTGTGCGGCGAGAACTGGGCGGCGGTGATACCCGTCATCATGCCAGCGGGGCCACCGCCAACAATCAGGATATCCGTTACTGTCTCAGCCATCTGTTACTCCTCGTCGGTTGCGGTTGGAAAGGGATACTGCGGCTGGTTCATGGTCGCCATCAGGATCCTCCCTGACCGGCTTCGTCCATCAGTATAGAACAGTCGGGGATTTTGAGTGCGCTTGGGAACGGGGTGAGTCCGCCTTCCCGGCATGCTACAGCGGATGATCCTGTAGCACCCCATGAGGGGTCTGAGCGATCTCTGCAGGAATGATGCCGTGTTATGGAGGATTAGTGTAGACAACGGGTCACAATCATAACTAATTGTTTATTAATATATATATTATACTGTCTCAGGATAATCGTCGTGTTCTGGCGACAATTTTCCGGAGCGATCTCCTTGACCATCCCGGTCAGGCCCGGGATGAAACTGGCAAATCCACATCCTTACCATGGGTTATTGAATATGGCACGAATACTGCTCACATATTATATGTGGGAAAAATTACCAC
>JAKCBU010000077.1 GCA_021839095.1 Pseudomonadota bacterium
TGCCAGTGTGGCACAAGCGGGTAAAGTCGGCGAGGGCGATGAGCCGGTACTGGTGTTGGGCGAAGCGGGAGAAGACAGCTACTCCGGAGGCTTGCGCCTCAGCGCATTGCGGGTGCTGGACATGGCTGCGGCCCGTGCCGAATTGGCCATCCAACTGACCATGGCGTTGGATACCGCGGCCACACTGGCACCGCAAGACCTGCTTGCGGTACTCCGCGCGTATCCCGGCGCCACGGGGCTGCGTCTGCGTCTGCGTATCGATGACGATGTGGTGGCCCAGTTGCGCGTGGGGGAGGGTCTGGGATTCGCCGCTGTCCCCGACTGTGTTGCGGCCTTGGCTGCATTGGTGCCCACGGCCCGCTGGGGTTGGGACTACCGACCCGCCTCGGTTCTCGTCAATAATGTCACCTCTTTGGAACGCGCCCGGCAATCGGCGCGGCGTCCGGCCTGACCGTCGTGCTTTCCAAGCTGTAAGGAGCCACTGTGAAAAACTACTATCTTGATTTTGAGCAATCGGTATCCGAGCTGGATGCCAAAGTGGAGGAACTCCGTGCGCTCAACCAGCCGGGCATCGCCGAAGAAATTCGTCGGCTGGAGGTCAAGGCGCGTAAGGAGTTGCAGCGTATCTACGGCAAACTCGGCGCCTGGCAGACGGTGCAGGTGGCCCGTCATCCGCAGAGACCCTACACCCTGGACTATGTGCAGGCCCTTTTTACGGAGGTGCAGGTGTTGGCGGGGGATCGCGCCTTTGCGGACGATCCGGCCATCGTCGGCGGTCTGGCCCGTTTCAACGGTCAGCCTATCGTCTGGATGGGGCACCAGAAGGGTCGCGACACCAAGGAAAAGATTCAGCGCAACTTCGGTATGCCGCGGCCGGAGGGCTACCGTAAGGCGCTGCGCCTGCTGCGTCTTGCCGAGCGGTTTTTGTTGCCGGTCTTCACCTTTATCGATACGCCGGGTGCCTATCCTGGTATTGGCGCGGAGGAACGTGGGCAGAGCGAGGCCATCGCCCGTAACCTCGCGGTGATGTCGGATCTCGCGGTGCCCATCATTTGCACGGTCATTGGCGAAGGGGGGTCCGGTGGAGCATTGGCCATTGGGGTGGGTGATCGGATGTTGATGCTGGAATACAGTGTTTACTCGGTGATTTCTCCCGAAGGTTGCGCCTCGATCCTTTGGAAAGATGCCTCCATGGCGGCCGAGGCCGCGGAAACCTTGGGCATTACCGCACGTCGTCTGCAAGGTTTGGGTCTGGTTGATGAGGTGCTGACGGAGCCTTTGGGGGGCGCGCATCGTGATCCGGAGGCCGTCTTCGCGCTGACAAAAGTGCGCCTCGCCCATCATCTGCAGGAATTGCGGGCCATGGGCGCCAGCAAGCTGCTTACCGCACGTTATGAACGCCTGATGCACTATGGAGTCGTCGGCGCGGCCTGAACTGGAGCGGCGTCTCCAGGTTCGCCTGTACGGGGACTTGCGCCCGCCCGAGGGCTGCAAGCTCTATGTGGCGTATAGCGGGGGCGGTGACTCCACGGCCCTGCTCGCGGCATTGGCATCCTTGGGATATCCCGTGCATGCCCTGCATGTGGATCACGGTTGGCACCCGGACAGTGGCCGATGGGCGCGGACGTGCCAGGTTATGGCCGCCGCCTTGGAGATTCCCTGCACCCTGTTGCGTCTGCCGGCACATACCCCGGGGGAGGGACCGGAAGACCAGGCACGGCGGGCCCGTTATGCCCTGATGGCCGCTCAACTGGGGCCGGGTGATTGGTTGTTCACCGCCCAGCACCGGGAGGATCAGGCAGAGACGGTGCTTTTGCAGCTTTTGCGCGGCGCTGGTGTGGCGGGGCTGGCGGCCATGCCCTCGCGGCGGCCTTTGGGCCTGGGATTTCTGGTCCGTCCGCTGCTGGACGTGCCGCGGCGGGTACTGCGGGATTATCTGGAACGGCGGCGTTTGCCCTTTCTGGACGATCCGGCCAACGCCGATATGCGCTATGACCGTGTGCGTGTGCGCCGCGCCCTGTTGCCGCAACTCGGCGCCTTGGGTTGGCCGCATGCGGCGCGAAATATCGCGCGCGCGGCGGATAATCTCGCCGACATGCGGGAAATCGCCACGGAATGGTTGACTCAGCACTGGCGGCAATATCAGGCGGACTATCCTGGCCGCCCCAGAGATACGCTGGCTCTCCCCTATTTGAGTGATTTATCCACCGCGGCGCAACGCACCTTTGTACGGGGCTGGCTGCAGATGCTGCAGATCCCCGTCCCCCCGCGTGAGCGTCTGGAGGTGCTGCTGGAGGCGGTGCGGCAGGGACGAGGCGGTGTTCAGATTCAATGGGCAGGGGGATCCGCCTGGTTGCAAGGTGGCAAGCTGCGCGCCTGGGCGCAACCGGCGGTGGATGTCTCAGAGGTGGCGGCATGGCGGGAGGGACCATGGCGTGCCGCCGCGGGTATGACCTTGCCTTTCCGGGGTTGGCAGGTCGCCTTGCGGAACCTTGCGCCGGATGCTCCCTGCTGCCATGCGCTGGATGCCCGTTATGCGGATGTCCCACTCACCTGGCGCCGCCGCCGTAACGGAGAACTGTATGCCACCGGACAGGGTCGTCACCGTCCCCTGAAGAAATTGTTGCTGGAGTCAGGGGTTCCTCCGGGTCGGCGCGCGAATGTCCCTGTGCTTTGGGATGACGCGGGGCATTTGTTGCTGATTTTGGGGTACTATACCGCGCCGGAGGCGCGCCCTCGCGGCGGCGTGGCGCTTTATCTCTGGAAATCGCACGCATGACGTGACCGCCCTCGCCCTGGAAAGACTCTCCGTTCAGCCCACTGCCGGCATAGGCGTCGACGCCGCATAATGCAGCGGTTGCCCGTGTGCATTAGGAAGCACTTCGCCCTTGTCAAAAACCACCCGCCCACCGACAATGGTGGTGATGGGCCAGCCGGTCAGGACTCGGCCATGGAAAGGACTCCAGCCCGCCCTGGTGAACATCTCTTCGTTGCGAACGGGCTTTTCACGGGTCATGTCGACCAGGGTAAGATCCGCGTCCCAGCCGATGGCGATGCGCCCCTTGTTGGCTACGCCGTAGAGTCGTGCCGGGTTATAGCACATCCAGCGCTGCAGCTCGGCCAAACTGCATTGGCCGTCGCGCATGGCTGTAAGCATCAGAGGTAAACTGGTTTCCACGCCGGGCATGCCCGAGGGTGCGCGCGGGTAGCCCAAGGCTTTTTCCGTCAGCAGATGGGGGGCATGGTCTGTGGCGATACAATCGATGACACCGCTGCGAAGACCCTCCCAGAGGGCTTGGCGATCGTGCTCACTGCGGATCGGCGGATTCATCTGCGCCAGAGGCCCCATCGTGGCATAGGCGTCAGTGGTCAGGAAAAGGTGGTTGGGAATAGCCTCGCAACTGATGTATGGGGTCTTTTCCCGCCGCAGAAACGCGGTTTCGATCGCCGTGGACAAATGCAGCACGTGCAAACGGCGCTGATATTTTTTCGCCAGTCGCACCGCCCGTGTGGTGGCCATCAAGGCGGACTGCTCATCGCGAATACGGGAGTGATCGGCAGGATCGCAACTCTCCATAAACTGCGCGCGCCGCTCACGGATGCGCGCTTCATCCTCCGCATGCACGGCAATCGGTTTGCGTCCATGCGCGAAAATGCGATCCAAATCCTCTTCCTGGTCCACCAGCAGATTACCCGTGCTGGCGCCCATGAAAATCTTGATGCCGCAAGCCGCTTCGGCCGCCAGCAAATGATCGAGATTATTCGGGGTCGCGCCGATGAAAAAACCGTAATTCACCACGGATTTTTCATCGGCGCGCGCCAGTTTGTCCGTCAGGGCGGTGGGACTGGTTGTCGGCGGATTGGTGTTGGGCATTTCCAGAAAGCTGGTAACCCCCCCCTTGGCTGCCGCGCGTGAACCGCTGGAGAGGTCTTCCTTGTGTTCATTGCCGGGCTCACGGAAGTGCACCTGCGGATCCATCACGCCGGGCATCAGCACATGGCCTCCGGCCTCGATAACCGTATCCGCATCGCGACCGATATCCCGGTCTATGGCCGCGATGCGACCACCCTCGGCGAAAAGATCGCCATGATAAAGTTCACCGGAGGGCAGGGCAATGCGGGCGTTACGGACCAGCAGGCGCACGCCGTCAGTCCTGTGCGATCTGTTTTTCGCGTTTTTCCTCCAGTGTCTTGCAATCGATACAGAGGGTGGCAGTGGGGCGGGCTTCGAGACGACGCAAACCAATCTCGACACCACAACTTTCGCAGTAGCCGTACTCGCCGGCCTTGATACGGTCAAGGGCCTGGGTGATTTTACGGATCAGTTTACGTTCCCGGTCACGGGCGCGCAGTTCGAGGCCCATATCGGTTTCCAGACTGGCCCGGTCATTGGGGTCGGAATAATTGACGTTCTCCATCTGCATGTGCTGTACCGTACGATCTACTTCGGCCATCAGTTCACGGCGCCAGTCCTCCAGAATCTTTTGAAAATGAGCGATCTGCGCAGGGCTCATGTACTCCTCGCCGGAGGTGGACTCATAAGGGGTGAAGGCGGTGAACTGCTGTGCGGCGCCGGGCGCTGTCTTCGCGGGCTGAAGCGTACTTTGATCCATTGGAGGCTTCCTATCTTCGTGGTAAATCCGCTTACGTTTAACAGAGAATGGCGGTTTTGGCAATCCGTGGCCGGTTGGTTACAATGACGCCCAGTTTTTCTTGGGCATCGCGGGATTGCCCGATGACCGTGGCTTTTTCACTGTAAAATCAGGAGAAATCTTAATGCCCTTGCGTGCATTGATCTTTGATGTCGACGGAACCTTGGCCGATACCGAGCGGGACGCGCATCGGGTCGCTTTCAATCGCGCCTTCGCCGCGGCCGGTCTGCCCTTTTCATGGGATGTGCCCACTTATGGCCACTACCTCAAGGTTACCGGCGGGAAGGAACGCCTGCGCGCCTATCTGAATGAGCATCCGCATCTGCCTCAATTGAGTGATTCCGATATCGTGGCCATCCATCGGCAAAAGACGGACTACTACGTGGAAATGATCAACGCTGGGCTGTTGCCATTGCGTCCAGGTGTGGCGCGTCTCCTGGACGCGGCGCAGGCGCATGGTCTGCTTCTGGCCATCGCCACCACGACCACGCCGGCCAATGTCGAGGCTTTGTTGCGGAGTACTCTGGGCGTTGAAGCAGCGCGGCGCTTTCATACGATTGGCGCGGGGGATATCGTGCCCCGTAAGAAGCCTGCTCCGGACATTTATGCCTATGTGTTGCGGGAGATGGGGCTGCCCGCCACGGAATGTCTTGCCATCGAGGATTCCGCGAATGGTTTGCAGTCTGCCCAAGGCGCCGGGCTTGCGACGATCGTCACACAGACGGAATACACCGCGGGACAGGATTTCAGTGCTGCGCTGCGTGTGTTGGATCATTTAGGGGAAGTCGCGGCACCCGCACATGTGTTGCAGGGGAATGGATCGGGAGAAGAGGTGGTGGTGGATATTCCCGGTTTGCACCGGTGGTGGGAGGAGACCCAGCATGCCTGATATCCGGGATGACCCTGTCCTCAGCGGCCGCGCATCTGCCGACCGCGCCACCGCCTTGACGGAGAATGATCAACCGGCGGGATAGGGTTCGCATTGTAAGGCCCAAAGTCCCGGCATGTCGATCTCGCGTGATCGCTGTGACTGAATTCCGGGCCGGTTTCCTCGACTTCCTCTCCTGTCCCCGGCGCCCGGGTATCGTTCAGCCTTCCGCGGATGCGGGGTTTTTCCTGGAACACCGGGGGGCTTCAAATCCAGTCATGCGGGGTTCGTGCGCGAGACATTCCCGGCGGCACTCCGAAGTGGCGGCGGTGTGACACCGCTCAATGGGCAGCGTCTCCCCCCGAAGGGGCACTGCCGAGACAATAAATACTGGTGATGTCCCCGGAGATCGATGGGGATGTTCCGGGCGTGTGTAACACATGCGTTCTCCTGGGGAACTCATGAGCAATACAATGTTTATATTAAGTTTTATAGGAAATCCCCCACTTTTTTGTACCATATTTATAGATCG
>JAKCBU010000078.1 GCA_021839095.1 Pseudomonadota bacterium
TCCCTCGAGACCCGTCGCCACCCCCAGCCCCCCACCGCCACCCACACGGATCTGCAAGCGCAACGCCGAGCACTGCTGGGGCGGATCATTCTGCACAATCAACGGAATGGGCAAATCATCGGTGCTCTGGAGCGCTTCAACCAAGGCGCCTGGAAAATCCTCTTCGGGGCCAATGATCCCCTCTACACCGATGGCGGGACCACCCAGCACACTGCCCAGCGACACCTGATCGGCAGCGCCTGAGATGCTCGTACTCACCCGGCGTCGCGGCCAGGCCATCTGCATCGGCGACGATATTCGTATCGTCGTCACCCGTATCGAAGACGGTCAGGTACGGCTGGGGATAGAAAGTGCCCGCGACGTGACCATCCTCCGGGAGGAATTACTGGAATCCGTTCGGCAGGCCAACCAGTCCGCCCAAGCCGTGGCTCCCGCCCAATTCGACCAGTGGTTGCTGTCTCATCGCCCATCTATCCAGGACACGGACAACATTCAGGAAGCGCAAAAATGACCGACTACTCCACCCGCTTTGGACTCCTGCCCGTTTCTGACGCGCAGATATGGCATTGCGTCGCTCCCCTGCCGGGCTTCGCGGAATTGCAACGATTCGCGCTGCTTCACGTTCAAGAACAAGGCCCCTTCCTCTGGCTGCAATCCCTGGAGGAACCGCTGATCGCCTTTCTGCTGGTTGCACCGGAACATTTTGGTCTGCGCTACCCGCAACGCCCACACTTTGCGGCGCAGGAAACGGATGGAACCAGCATGGTCATGGTCATCCTGCCGCAAAAGGCCAACGAGGCTTTACAGGCCAACGCCCTGGCTCCGCTGTACTTCCTGCCCGGCCCGCGCCGATTCGGTCAATGGATCGTCGAACATGCCGAACCCAACCCCGCGCATGTTTCCACCGCCAAAACACCCCCGGCAACCTTGAACGCACCCCTCATCCACCTCGGACTCAGCCGACAGAGTGCCGTAGCCAGCGCTCTAGCGATGGGCGCTGCGTAAACGCTCACGATCGCAGCGCAAGGCATACTGGGTGATCTGTTCCTGCAAGATACCCGGGGCTCGCACAAAGCTGAGGCCCATGTCTTGCGTGGCGATGCCCCGGGGGTAACGCACCGGCTCCACATAACGAACCTGCGCCTCCACCCGGTACGCCCTGCCCTGAAAGGTGAATCGCACACCGGCCAGCATCTCGCCGGCGGTCATCGGATAATCGCCGGGTGCCTGGATACGCGCGCGCATGCCGCCGGCGCCCATATCCACACAGAATCCAGCGCAATTGCGCGCACCGTGGCGGTGAATGGACAATGTCATCCCATCGGCCTCCGCGGGCACGGCGCGCAGAGCGGCGCGCCGCTGCAGATGATAAAGCGCACCTGGCCATTGAATGCGCACGGCTCCGTAACACTGCCACTGCAGTCTCTCGATCACTGTGCTTTGGAATCCCAGGGGCAACATCGACGTGCTCCACAGGAGTAAATCCTCTCCGCACAGCAGCCGGGCATTTTCTGCTTCCGGCATCAGTTCATCGAGGATCAGGGCGGCGCCTGTTTCGGCATGCAGAAGTGCGGCCTCGGCCAAAACGCCACCACTACGCCCTACCATCACCGTCAGCGCTTTCCCTCCGATCAGGTCGGTGAGGGCCCGCTCTATCTGCCCTTTCCCGGTTTGCCGATTTTTTTCATCAAACAACTGATCCAGGAAACTCTGATTTGACCGCATCTCGTCCTCGCATTGCGCATGTGTGTCGTCAAGTTTTTGACGATCTCGATGGAAGACCGCCGGATCCGAGGTGATCGTGACGATCCGTTTCCGCGGATGACATCTCCAAAAGCATGATTCATGCCGCCGTTGGTGGCTGTTCACGGCACGGTTTTCGCCTTGCCGGGCAGGACCGCTGCAGGATCGGAAAAATCGACTATTTCCCGGGCCAGATGGGCAACGGGAGATCACCATGGCACGCCGCAAAAAAGCAGAAGAGTGGGACAATCACGAACGCTGGCTGGTCTCCTATGCCGACTTCATCACCCTGCTCTTCGCTTTTTTCGTGGTGATGTACGCTATTTCCTCGGTCAATGAAGGCAAGTACAAAGTCCTGTCGAAAACCTTGGTATCCGCCTTCAGTGGTCAACCCTGGTCACCGGTACCCATCCGTTCCAACACCCCCCCTCCCCTCAGCCAGACACCGGTAAAACTGCCACCCCTGCCTAAAATCGCCGACGCCACCCCTGTGCCTCACGTGCAAAAGGGCCGGGTCTCTCCCCGGGCGAAGAACGACCCGCAAACACCATCGCACCCCGATATCGCCATGCGGCGCATTGAAGCGCAGATGGAAACGCTGCTGAGACCGCTGATCGAACAGGGCAGTGTCGCCATCCACCGAAGCCATCTGGGTGTCGTCATCGACCTCAATGCCAAAATCCTGTTTCACTCGGCACAGGCGCAGCTGAGCCCGAATGCCACCATCACGTTGGGGGCCATCGCACAAGTGTTAAGCCAAGTGCCCTATCAAATCCAGGTGGCCGGATTTACCAACGACTTGCCCATTCGTACCGCGCAGTTTCCTTCCAATTGGGCGTTGTCCGCCGCGCGGGCTGTTTCCGTGGTGGAAATCTTCGTCCAGCACGGCGTGAATCCCCGGCATTTGGTCGCGGCGGGCTATGGCAAGTATCATCCGGTGGCGCCCAATGATACGGCGAAGGGACTGGTGATGAATCGGCGGGTAAGCATCGTGGTGGTCGCCCCGCAGCATCCGAGCAGCGCCGGAACCGACCCGATCATGGCGGGCGCCGTGAATCAGCGCGGTCAGGTATGAGGAGTGATTCGAGAATGACACCCAACGAAATCGACCGCTGGCAAAAACAGCAGAAACGCCTCAATCGCGTCATGGCCATCGCCTTCATACTGTTGATCGTGGTCGCGGCAGAAATGTATTGGGAGCATTCCGAACGGCACAAAACGGGCACCCTCAGGGCCCTTCACTCCAGCGGAGCCAACGCTTTTTTAAGCTTGCCGCAACCCGCCGTGGCACACTCTTCCGCACCCGCAAGCATGCCAACGGTCTCCACGATCTCTACGGCAGAGGTGGCGGCCCTCCCTCCCCGCAACCAGCCGATGGCCGCGCCCGCGATGGTTGTCACAGCCCCCCAATCCACCCGGGTTCCGGCCCAGAAATCCCTCCTTCCCCCATCCGTCCCCAAAATGCCAGCGGCTCCCACTACCCCCACCCTTGGCAATTCCTGCAGCGTCGCCGGCTGGTACGTGCAATTGGGGGCCTTCGGGCGCACCGGCATGGCGGCCGCTTTGGCGAAACAGGTCCAAGACAAAGGGTTCAGCGCCTGCATCGGCACGTTGCCCCAGAACCCGCTGTACCGCGTCCTGGTAGGCCCCGTGCCCAACCGGTCCGCGGCCAGCACCGTCACTCGGCGTATCGCCGACCTCACCAAGCATCGGGGCTACCCGCAATTCTGGACACCCTCCCGCTGATTGTCCGGGTCACGGCACCCTTCAGTTTTTCCGCTTTCGTGCCGTACTCCTCAATAGGACCGCGCTGGACCGGCACCCCGGTCTCGCTGGTATAGAGTTTGCTTAAATGCATCACCGACAGGGGGCGATGTCCGTATCGCGGATGATCGGCCCCTGGCAGTCGGACAGGGCGGACTGCCACTCAGGAGGAGAACAGCAGCATATGGGAATAGATCAGGTCGACAAAGGCATCCACATCCTCGTGGTGGACGACTTCTCCACCATGCGCCGGATTGTACGCAACCTCCTGAGAGAACTGGGTTTCATCAACTTCGATGAAGCCGAGGATGGTGTGCAGGCACTGCAAAAACTGCGCAGTCGCCCTTTCGATTTTGTCGTCTCCGATTGGAACATGCCCAACATGCAGGGCATCGATCTGCTCCGCACCATTCGTGCGGACGCGCAGCTCAAACATATCCCGGTGCTCATGGTCACGGCGGAAGCCAAACGGGAAAATATTCTGGAAGCGGCTCAGGCCGGAGTAAACGGCTATATCGTCAAACCTTTCACCGCCGACACCCTTCGAGAAAAGCTCGACGCCGTTTTCAAGCGCCTGCAAACCGCCCAGAGAGGCCTATCGTGAACGATCACGCACCCCATCCCGGGCGCCTGCTGAGCGAGGCCGAGCTACTCCTCCGCGAGGGTCTGAAACGCATTGCCAATACCGCGGAAGAGCATCTCTCCGATGCGCAAAACCCATTGGAGGAAGCGTTGCGCCTCACCGAAGAGCAGACCATGGCCACGCTCTCCGCCGTCGAGCGTGCCCAGGATGCCGTCAATGACATCCGCAGCGCCGACCGCACCTTCATCGACGCATCGCTCGAACGCATTGACAGCGCCCTGCTCACCATTCTGGCCAGTCAGCAGGGGCAGGATCTTGCCGGTCAACGGCTAAAAAAAGCCATCGCCCTCCTGCAAGCGGTCGAAGAACGCATTCGTCTGACACTGGCCGAAATCGGCCTGGAATCCAACCCGAACGTCGCCGCCCGGACGGACGCGCGCGAAGACGCCAATCCCAGCGTCGATCAAGACGAAGTAGACGCCCTGCTCGCCGAATTGGGGATTTGAACATGGACATGGATATTTTGCAGGACTACCTTCCCGAGGCCCGCGAACTCCTCGAAAAAGCCCAGGAGAATACCCTCCGCCTGGAGGCCGACCCAGGCAACGATGAAATCCTGGCGTCGGTATTCCGGGCCTTTCACACCCTGAAAGGTGGAGCGGGATTTCTGGAGGCGGAGCACCTCGTCAGTTGGACACACCATCTGGAAGACCTCCTGGACAAGCTACGTTCGCACACGCTGACCCTCTCCGCCAACATGATAGACGCCATTCTCAAGGGTCTGGACGTCATCGATGACATGTTGCAGCAACTGGGTCATGGCGATAATCCGGCACCCGGTCCCATGGACCTCGGTCTGCTCATTCAGCAACTTGCCGCCGGGCAAGCACCCCGTCCGCAAGATACCAGCGCAGAAACAGGCGCGTTCGGCATGGGCGCCACCCGCTGTCCACCCGCGGAAGCCACTCTCTTGGCCAGTCGGCGGACCACCGTCGACGGTCACCACGGCGTCTACGTTGAGCGTAACGATACCGGCAGCCGTTCGGCGCCGGACGGCAACGACGAAATCAGTGAAGTCGAATTTGAAGCCGTCCTCGACACCCTCTACGGTAACCAGGCTCCCGGCCTCACCGATGCCCCGGAGTCATCCTGCCTCGCGGGAGACGAAATCAGCCCGGAAGAATTCGAGCGGGTGCTGGATCAACTCTATGGCGGTCAGGCGCCGGGACACGCCGCTCCGGAGCCCGCCACGCAGGCGCAACCCGCCAGAACCGCCGACGCGCCCGCATCCCCTGTTCGTCTTCCCATCCAGAACCTCAATGCACAAGCGGTGTTGCCCGCAACGCCGGTGCCGGTGGCGAACTCCACCGCCAGCGCGCGCGCGCAGAACATCCCGGAGGCCGCCGACACCACCCTCCGCGTCGACGCGCTGCGTCTCGACGCGGTGATGAATCAGGTCGGTGAACTGGTCCTCCTGCGCAATCGCCTGGCGTCGGCAGTCAGCAGCCTGGGTGAAGAAAACGAGGATATGGCGCGCATCGCCCGTGAAGTGGACCTTACCGTCAACGATCTCCAGAGCACGGTCATGCGCCTGAGGATGCAGCCCTGCAAACGCCTCTTCCAGCAGTTGCCCCGCGTGGTGCGCGATGCCTCCCGGCAGCTCGGCAAGGAAGTCAAACTCGACATCGTCGGCGAGGAAGTCGAAATCGACAAAACCGTCGTCGATGCCCTCTCTGGTCCCATGACGCATTTGATCCGCAACAGTCTCGACCATGGTATCGAGCTACCGGAAGTGCGCCAGGCCGGTGGCAAATCCCGCGAAGCCACTATCCGCGTGGCCGCCATCCACAGATC
>JAKCBU010000079.1 GCA_021839095.1 Pseudomonadota bacterium
TCCGCCAAATCCTGCCGCTTGGACTCCACGAGATCGCCGCCAGCATCCATCAATCGCGCCGTCTTCTCCTGAATTTCATCGATGAGTACCGCAATCCGCTCCTCGGCCAGCGTCTCCATACTGCGCAAACGATCCCGTCCCTTATCCATGGCGCGGCGCAACTCCTGACGAGTTTCCGCACCACTGGCCGGAGCCAGCAACAGGGCGCCCACCGCGCCCACCAGCACGCCGATAACAAAGCCTTCTGCGTTCCTCATTGTGATGCCTCCTCACCTGAAAAATACCTGATCGAAACAGGGCAAGCGACGCCCCCTTTAACGCCTCCGCGAAAAGTAACGCCAGCCCGCGCGCAGCGCGCGGTACCATAGTCCGAGTTCATGGACCGGTTGCACGAGGGTGTCCGTCGTTTCCATGATCTCCTGACTGAGGTATTTGAGCGTCGAATCCACTCGGCCCATCTGCCTGCGACCCGTCTCTGTGATGTGTTTGATGTCCGCCAACGCCGTCTTGATATCGAAGATCAACGGTCCGGCTTCCTGCTCGGCCCTGGCCAACAGTCTTTCCAGCCGCAAATAAGTCCGTATCAGCACTGCGGCCGTCACCGCCATGATCAACAGGATTATGATCATAACGATGGCAATGATGGTCACTCCTGTGCCAATGCTCATCCTTTTCCCCGTCGCTCCCGCGCCTCGAAAACGCGGCCTTTCACCCGCTGAAACACCGCCGCAGCGGTCATCAGCCGCCGCAAGCATGGTGGTGTCCCACCCCTAAAGCCCCCGCCAGTATAAGCCGTATCCATCGGCCGGGTAAAATCGCCGCGGCCTGCCGCAACCGTCCACCGGCTCCGCCTCGTCTCATCCGGCCAATACCGACCCCAGCACCGCCAAACCGGCAATACCCAGCGATCCCAACGCCACTCGGCTCCAGATCCGCTCCGCGCCGACCAGCGCGCGTGGCGGATGCCGACGGCGATAGCCCCGCCAGGCCGCTCCGAGCAGACCCAGCCATAAGCCGGACAACAACCCGGCCCCCAGCACATCGCCCGGCCACTGCGCCCCGAGCGCCAAACGACTCCAGGAAATGGCCGCCACCAGCGCCACCAGCGCGCTCACCAAGGACACACGCAGACTCCGGCGAACCCCATTCGGCGCAAGGATATACAGAGCCAGCAGGCCATAGACGAGGAAGCTGAGGCTCACATGCGCGCTGGGGAACGCCGGCGAAAGCGCATCCACCGCCGTCGCCGGCCGGGCACGATCCGTCGCCGCCTTCACCAGTTGGACGAGTATGGTCAACACCGTCGTGCCCCACATCAACAGAACCCCTTCGAAAAAACGCCGCGCCGCGAAGCAGGCCGCAGTCAGCAACGCCACCAGCCAGGGTAAAAACCCCGGCCCCCCGAGCCGGGTCACCCCGGCCCAGAAGGGCTGCCAGGCCGGGTCGCGGGACTGCATGATCTCCGCCTCCCAGCGCGCATCCAGCAACGCCATACGGCGCCAGAGCATGCTCGCCAGGACATCGCCCACATAAAGCCAGAGTAGCGCCGCCAGCCCCAAGCCGAACAGCAACAAAGCCAACAATTCCCAGCGCTGAGGGCCTCGCATCGGTCAGAGACCCGCACACCAGCGTTGCCACAACAATAACGCAACCCACAGTACCGCAGCGATACTCAACACCAGCACTGCCGCCGCACCGCAATCCTTCGCCCGCGCCACCAAGGGGTGATACTCCGGACTCACCAGATCAGCAAGAGATTCCACGGCGCTGTTGAGCAGTTCCGCCGCCAGCACCGCAGCCATGAGCAAAATACCTACGCCCCACCAGATCAGCGGCGGCCGGAGCCAGTACAGAAGCGCCACTCCGGCCGCTACCGCCAGCAATTCCGTCCGAAAACTCGCTTCCTCACGGGCAGCGGCCCACAATCCACGCCCTGCAAAGAGAGCACGCCGCCAGAGTGGACTGTTTTTTTTCACCAGCCCCCCTGTTCACGCAAGGACAGGGGCTCACCATCGCCCACGATGAAATGATCGAGCAAGCGCAGGTCCACCAGTTGCATCGCTTGGTCCAGGCGACGGGTAAGGGAAAGATCGGCAGCGCTGGGCTCTGCCACGCCGGAGGGATGGTTGTGCGCCACGATGAGCGCCGCCGCATTCAGTTCCAGGGCCCGTTTCAGCACCTCGCGGATATGCACCGTGGCGCCATCGATGGTCCCCAAAAACATCTCCTCGAAGCGCAGCACCCGGTGGCGGTTGTCCAGAAAGATCACGGCGAAAATCTCGCGGCAGCGATCGCGCAAAGTGGCGGACAGGTATTGTCGCACCCGCTGCGGCGAATCCAGGCCGTCACCCCGCTGCCATGCTTCCGCGAGATGGCGCTTGCTCATTTCCAATACCGCCTGCAACTGCGCATATTTGGCATCTCCCAGCCCCTTATGAGCACAAAAATCATGGTGCGGCGCCGTGAGTAGCGCGCGCAGACTACCGAAGCTCTGCAACAACTCCCGCGCCAAATCCACGGCACTCTTGCCCGCCACACCCACCCGCAGAAAAATCGCCAGCAACTCCGCATCCGACAGCGTCGTGGCCCCCTTGTGCAACAACCGCTCCCGCGGACGCTCATCCTCCGGCCAATCCGTGATAGCCATGCGCTCCCTCCTTCCTTTACACTAGGAATGTGATGATAGAAAGCGTATTCAACACGACAGAGCCCCTTGCTGGCAAACGGATTCTTTTGGGGGTGGGGGGCAGCATCGCCGCCTATAAGAGCCCGGAGATCGTCCGCGCCCTGCGCCAGAGCGGTGTCGAGGTGCGGGTGGTCATGACCCGGGCAGCCGCCCAGTTTGTAACCCCGCTGACTTTGCAAGCGCTCAGTGGTGCCCCCGTGCGTAGCGACCTTTTTGCCGCCGCCGAGGAAGCGGCCATGGATCACATCCGTCTGGCGCGCTGGGCCGATGCCCTTCTGCTCGCCCCCATCTCCGCCGATGGCATGGCCCGTCTCGCCCAGGGTTTGGCCGACGACCTGCTCGGCACCCTGGTTCTCGCCAGTCGTGCGCCCCTGTTCATCGCTCCCGCCATGAACAGCGCCATGTGGGCACACCCGGCCACTCAGCGCAACATCACACAGTTGCAGAGCGATGGCGTCCACTTTCTCGGCCCCGACTGCGGCGGCCTCGCGTGCGGAGAGACCGGCACCGGACGGCTGCTCGAACCAGAGCGACTGGTGGGCGAACTGCGGAGCGCCCTGGCGGAGAAAACCTTGCGTGGACAGCGTGTCCTCGTCACCGCTGGTCCCACCTGGGAGGCCATCGATCCGGCACGCGGCCTCAGCAATCACGCCAGCGGCCGCCAAGGCTTCGCGCTCGCCCAGGCCTGCGCCGAGGCCGGAGCGGAAGTGCTGCTCGTTACCGGGCCGACGCACGAACACACGCCGCCGGGAGTGCTTCGTCAGGACGTCATCTCCGCTGAAGAGATGCTTGCCGCCTGCCTGCGGGCACTGGACCCACCCGTCGATATTTTCATCGCCAACGCCGCCGTGGCGGACCACCGGCCGAGTCACTACAGCGCCGAAAAGCTTGGCAAGACCGAGATTCCCAATCCGCTGCCTCTGAGTCTCAATCCCGACATTGTCGCCACGGTCCACCAGGATCCCCGCCGACCACGCTGGATTGTCGCTTTTGCTGCCGCCACCCAGGACCATTTGGCCATGGCCAGCGCCAAAGCGCGACGCAAAGGGGCCGATGTCATCGTCGCCAACGACATATCCCGCAACGATATGGGGATGGGGGCAGTGGACAATGCCTGCAGCATTCTACAGGGAGAGCGTGTGCTGCACATTCCCCGCTGCAGCAAGATCGACCTCGCGCGCCACCTGTTGCGTCACCTCAGCGCCTTATTTTCTCACCCCGGTACGGAGTCCGAAGACCTTCATGAATGATCTGCGAGTGCGCATTCTCGATCCACGCATCGGCCAGGAATGGCCCCTCCCCCATTATGCCAGCGCCGACGCCGCCGGTATGGACCTGCGCGCTTGCCTGGAAACGCCTTTACAACTGGCGCCGGGACAGGCGGAGCTCGTCTCCGCCGGTTTTGCCATGCACATTGGCGACCCTCGGGTTACCGCGCTTTTGCTGCCGCGTTCCGGTCTTGGTCATCGTGGCCTGGTCCTCGGTAATCTGGTAGGTCTCATTGATGCCGACTACCAGGGACCCCTTAAGATTTCTCTGTGGAATCGTGGGTCAGCGGACATCCTTATCGAGCCTGGAGAGCGCGTAGCGCAGATGATCCTGGTCCCCGTCCTCCGTCCAAGCATTACCGTCGTGAGCGAATTCGC
Organism: Pseudomonadota bacterium; assembly: GCA_021839095.1. The sequence continues at coordinate 4,333 of JAKCBU010000079.1, forward strand.
CGCCTCTGAACGCGGTGCCGACGGTTTCGGCAGCACGGGCCGGCAGTAAGCGCCTCCTCCTTATGCAAGACAACCACGGCTAACGCGAAAAAAACGGCCCGCGATTAGGCAAAAGCGGGGATCCCGCCCAAAGCGGCGGGCGGATCCACCGTCAGGCTATCTTCAGGATCCACGGGGTGTAAATCAGTCGGGCCCACCGAGCCAACGCAACACATCGCTCCCCCACCCCATCCAAGATCACCTGCGCGCTCTGAACCCCATCCGCCTCGGAAAGGAGATCTGCATGCATCACCTCGACCCATACCCGCACGGCACGCTCAGTCACCTCCGGATGCCATTGCAGCGCCAGACAATGATCACCGACAGAAAACATCTGATGCGCGCAGATCTCACTAGAAAGCAGGGGCACGGCCCCTTCTGGCAGGGTGAACGTTTCGCCATGCCAATGAAAGCCTTCAAACCTTTCTGGAAGATCGTCCAGCCAATGGCCATCGACTGACGCGGTCGTCTTCGTCACCGGCCACCATCCGATCTCCGGTCCGGATGGATTGACGCACACCTCCCCTCCAAGCGCTTTTGCAATGAGCTGGGCGCCCAGGCAATGCCCTATTGTGGGAATACCCGCCAAAACACAGTCACGGATGAACGAACGCTCCGTCCGGAGCCACGGGTATCGGTCGTCCTGATTGGCGCTCATGGGCCCGCCCATGATCACCAGGCCCCCATACCCTCGCATCGACGGAGGAGGCACCTCACCGAGATCCAACCGGACGGTGGTCGTCCCGTGCCCATGGGAGGCGAGCAAATCCCCAAGCGTTCCGGGAACTTCGGCAAAGTGATGTTGGAATACAAGGACTTCAGCCATAGGTACTGCGCCCGGGAACGCGAAGGAAAGGGCATAATCATACCATGCTTCAAAATAACGTGTCAGCCATCCCTCCGATGGTCTGCCGCTTCAGAAACTCCATTCCATCCCTTGCAAGCCCACCCCATGGACAGCGATTGCAGACTGTCACGTGCGCGCATGCCTTCATCTTGAGCACGCAGTCTCTACGGGTCAGCCGGTCATCCACGATCTCAATCACCTCGAAAAGGCTCATCCGCTCGGCTCCGGGATACATGGAAAAGCCGCCGCCACGTCCCTTCGCGGCATGGAGAACACCCCGCTTGACCAGTCTACGCAGCACACTGGTCAATGTGGGCAACGGAACATCAAGATACGCGGCAAGATCACACCCGCGCACGCGCTCCCCCGGAACCTGGGCCGCCAAATAAATCATCCCGCGTATCGCGCACCCCGTATCTCTATTTAATAACATATAAAATCCTGATAAATGCTTTATCCTATGATGCGCAAGGCCCATGCGCGCCTCCAACGGCACACCGCTCATGTCTCATTATGCAGGGGTGAGGGGGTCTACCATGGCGAAGACTGGAAGGACATACGCCGTCCCTTCCGGTATTGCCTCCGCGCTCTCAGAAGAGGCCATAACTCATCACCAACTTGCCCAGAATCAGGGCGGTAAACAACAGAAACAGATAGGAAATGGAGTAGGCAAACATCCGCCGGGCGTACTGGTCCATCTCCT
>JAKCBU010000080.1 GCA_021839095.1 Pseudomonadota bacterium
TGATGGCCTCCTGTTGATCCACACTTTGCAGGTTCTGATAACCCAACTGATACTCCTGCTGCAGCAGGTGCAGCAGATGGGCATCGGCAGCGGCAATCCGTTGTGCGGCATGGAGCTGCGCCTGCGCCGCCGCACCGCTGATCACCGCCCGGCTCACCGCCGCCGCCAAAAAGATTTCACTCTGATGCAGACCGGCGCGGCTGACCGCCGCCCGGGCCTCGGCGGCATGGACCAGATCGGCCTGCCGCCCGAACACATCGGGGTTGTAGTGGACGTCGATGGTGCCTAGCAGCAGACTGTAGAGGTTACCGGGAATGCGGTAGCTTGCCCCGCCGTTCGCGCCGGTCCGTTGTGCCCGCCCGCGACCGACTCCGGCACCGGCGCCCACGCCGGGCAGCAGTCCGCCCCGGGCCACCGCGATCAAGGACCGCTCGCGCGCCAGGGCCGCCCGCGCCGCCTGTACATCCGGGTTGGCCCGCATGGCCTGGCGGATATAGTCATTCAACGGCGTCGAACGGAAGAGCGACCACCAGGCCTGTGCCTCTTGCGTGGTCCACTGGACCCGCTGCGGAGCACCGCGCAAATTGATGGGATGGGCGTTATAGGTCTTGGGCGCCGGGACGGCAGGTGCACTAAGCTGCGGCCCGACAGCGCAACCCGCCGCGGCGGCAACCCCGAGCAGAACCACCAGCCGGGCCATACCCGGAGCGGAACGCCCCGCTTTCCGCCGCTCCCGGCCGTGCGGATACCTGGCGTTTTTCATGCAAAACCCTCACTCAGTCGATATACGGGGAATAAGCGGCACTATCCGCAAGCACCGAGAGGGCGACTCCCTGCGCCGCCGTCGCAACAGGGAAAAATGGTAGCGGGAATGCCTGTAACAATCTTTGCCGCAGGCCGGTTAAAACGTAACAGATTGTCACTTCGGCGGCGGCCGGGAGGCTTTGTTACATTTGGCCTTGGCCCACCCGGGAACGACGGGTTAGAGTGTGCGCATGGACACACAGAAACAGATTTTGGTAGTCGATGATGACCTGCGCCTGCGCAGCCTGGTGGAGTCGCACCTGCAGGGTTTTGGCTTTGCGGTGCGTGGCATCAACGACGGCCGGCAGATCGACAGTCTGCTTGCCGAAACACCGGTTGATCTGATCGTCCTCGATCTGGGGCTGCCCCATGAAGACGGCCTGCAAATCTGCCGACGGCTGCGCCAGCATCATGAGGTCCCCATCCTCATGCTCACCGCGCGCGGCGATGAAATAGACCGCATCCTGGGTCTGGAGATGGGCGCCGACGACTACCTCGCCAAACCTTTTCACCCCCGCGAACTGGTGGCCCGCATCCAGGCGATCCTGCGCCGCACCCGCGCCGTCGTACCCCACCCCGAAACGGGGATGCCCCCCTTCCAATGCGGCCCGTTCACCGTGGACACGAGTCGGCAGGAAATCCAACTGGACGGGCAGGCCTTGTCGCTCACCAGTGCCGAGTTCCAAACCTTGGCGACGCTCATTCAACACGAAGGCCAGCCCCTGACTCGCGAAAAACTCATGTGGCTCACCCGGGGCCGGCAGCTCGAAAGCGATGACCGCAGTATTGACATGCAGATTTCCCGCCTGCGCCGCCTGCTTGACAGCACCCCCGGCCGCCCCCGGCATATCCGTACGGTCTGGGGTCATGGCTACCTGTTTGTCGCGGAGCCCTGATGGACCTGCGGGGTTTCTGGCCGCGCAGCACCCTGGGGCGGACCGTGCTCCTGCTGGCGGTTCTGCTGTTGGGGGCCCAGGGCGCCGTCTATGTCCTGTTCCATCAGTACGTGCTGAATCCCGCCGCCGCACGCTTCGCGGAATTTCTCTGGCAGACCGACCACGCCCTGATTATCGCCGGTGCCGATCACACCCCCACGGGTACACTGCAATGGCGGCCGTCCCGTGACCTGCCGGGCGCACCCGCCAGCAACTATTTTTTGCGTCAAAGCGCCCATTATCTCGCCAAAATCGCTCCCGGCGCGGCGTTGCGGGTCGGCGACGCCGATGCCACCTGGATGTGGATTCGCGGAGACCGCCATCAGCCCTGGCTGGGCATACACGTCTCCCCCATGCACTTCGGCGGGCAAGGCTTCATGTTTATGCGCCTCGGCGTCATCGCCCTCTGTACCCTGCTCGGCGCCTGGCTCATCGTCCGCCAGATCAATCGCCCCCTGGCCCGGCTGGCGGCGGAAGCCCCGCGCATCGGCCGGGGCGATATGCCGGAGTCCCTCAAACCCATCGGCGGCCCCCTGGAGGTGCGCCACCTGGAACAAGCCATCACCAGCATGGCTAGCGATCTGCACCGTCTGCACGAAGAACGTACCCTCCTGCTTACCGGTATTTCCCATGAGCTGCGCACCCCCTTGTCGCGCCTGTTGCTGACCCTGCATCTCCAGGATCACGATCTGCTGGCCGAAAAAACCGCCATGCTGGTGGACGTCAGCGAAATGGACGAGACCATCGACAAGTTTCTGACCCTGGTGCGCAGCGGGGACCAGGAAAAAATCATCCCGGTGCAGGTGAACGACTGGGTGGCCGCAATGGCCGAAACGGCCCGGGAACGCTACGGTCTGGAGGTACGGGTAGAGCATCCTGGCGAGGCCGCCGTCTTGCCGCCCCTGCACTGCCGCCCGTTGGCGCTGGAGAGGGTGTTCCGCAATCTTTTTGACAACACCCGGCGTTACGGTGGCGGACGCCTGGATATGCGGATCATCCGCCATCCCGCCAGCACCGAAATCTGTCTGCGCGACCATGGCCCCGGGGTGCCCGAACGGGACATCGGACCGATGAACAGCGGCACCCTGCCCCGCCAATCCGGGCATGGCTCCGGCATCGGCTTGCGGATTTGCCGGCGTATCATGGCCTTGCACGGCGGCACCCTCCACTTCGCCCATGCCGGAACGGGCGGTTTGATCGCCCATCTCTCGTTCCCCGATCAGGGAGACTAGCGGCAGGCGATGTTTAGCGGTATTTTCGGATAAGGAGATGCTTGACAAAGCGTCCATAAAACAGGAATCATTCGCGTTTAAATAAGATCACATATGGACGCTGTGCATGTCATCGACACCCGCCTTTTGCAAAACCAGCGTACCGGGCCATCATTCGCGCTGGAACATTTTCCTGGCGGTGCTGGGGCCCGGCCTGGTGGTCATGCTCGCCGACACCGATGTCGGCAGCATCATCACCGCCGCCCAGAGCGGCGCGCAATGGGGTTTCAAGCTCCTGCTCATGCAATTCGTCCTTATGCCGATTCTTTATATCGTGCAGGAACTGACGGTGCGTTTGGGCATCTTCACCGGTAAAGGCCACGGCGAACTGATCAGCGAAACCTTCGGAAAAGGTTGGGCCTATCTCTCCGTCGCCGGTCTCAGTGTCGCTACCACGGGTGCGCTGTTGACGGAATTCTCCGGAGTCGCCGGTGTGAGTCGCCTCTATGGCTTGCCGCGCTCTGTCGGGGTTGCCCTGGCGGCGGCCACCCTGCTGACCATCGTCTGGACCGGTTCGTACCGGCGTGTGGAACGCATTGCCCTGATCATGGGTCTCTTTGAGCTGGTCTTTTTTGGTATCGCCTGGGCCAGCCATCCGAGCATCCACGAAATGCTGGATGGCCTGCTGCACGCGCCCATCACCAACGACGACTATATGATGCTGGTGGCGGCCAACATCGGTGCCGTCATCATGCCGTGGATGGTGTTCTACCAACAATCCGCCGTGGCGGATAAGGGTTTGCACCCCGAACATTACCCCCACGCACGCTGGGACACCGCCTTTGGGGCGGTGCTTACCCAGTTGATCATGGCCGCCGTGCTGATCGCGACAGCCGCCACCATTGGCCGTCTGAACCCCAACGCTCCCCTCAATACGGTGCATCAGCTTTCAGAGGCTATCATTCCTTATCTCGGCAACACCTGGGGACGCATCGTGTTTTCCGTGGGTATCCTCGGGGCGGGCATGGTAGCGGCCATTGTTGCCTCCCTTGCCGGAGCCTGGGGTTGGGGGGAAGTCACCGGCTTCCGCCACTCGCTGGAGCATCACCCCAAGGATGCGCCTTGGTTTTACGGGATTTACACCGTCATCATCGCAGCCGGCGCCGTGACGGTGATCACCATTCCTGATCTCGTCCGCCTCGACATCGGCGTGGAGGTGATGAATGCGCTGCTCCTGCCCCTGGTGCTGGGCTTTCTGGTCGCCTTGTCCATCAAAGCGCTGCCTGCGGCACACCGCTTGCGGGGCCCCTACCTCTGGCTGGTGCTGTTTGTGGTGATCCTGACGGCCGGACTGGGGATTTATGGAGGCGTGACCAGCATCCCGGGGCAGTCAGGATAAATGGGGGAAATCTATACGGACAGGCACTTGCAGGGGATGGAATCTGTGCTATACCTAGGGGCGTCCACGTTGACACAGGCGGTAGCCGCCTGATGCACGCCGGTTTTGCCGCACCACGACCATCGCGCCCTACAGGAGCTTTTCATGTCCATTTTCAAGCACGCCGCAGATATTCTCGAAGCCAAGGTCAGCAAACTGCTCAGTAAGGCCGAAGACCCCGCAGAAACGCTAGAACTCTCGTATGAAAAGATGATCACGAGTCTGCAAGACGCCAAACGTCACCTCGCCGACGTGATCACCGAGCGGGTATCCCTGGAAAACCAGATCGCACAGGCGCAAACACTGGCCGCCAAAGCGGAAGAGGATGCCCGCATGGCCCTCAACGCCGGCCGCGAAGATCTGGCGCGTAGCGCACTGGCAGAAAAACAGGCCGGGGCGCAGAAAATTGCCGCCCTGCAGGAAGCCCACGACCGCGTCGCCGCCCAGGCCCAGAAACTCATGGAATATGAGCAAGCCCTCCAGGATCGCATCGAACAGTTCCGTACCCAGAAAGAAGTGATGAAAAGCCAGATGGCGGCGGCGCAGGCGCAGGTGAAAGTTACCGCCTCCCTCACCGGCCTGGGTCATGGCCTGGATGACGCCGGGGATGCGTTGCGCCGGATGCAGGACCGCACCGCACACGAGCAGGCCAAGGCACAAGCCATGGATGGCCTGCTGGCGTCGGGAATCATCGATGACCCTTTAGATCATCGCACCCAGACGGAACGGGAAATGGACAAACTCCGTGCCACCAGCGGTGTGGACGACGACCTCGCCCGCCTCAAGGCGGATCTGGCGGCGAAGCAGGGCTGACATGCCCGAAACCCCGGACGACCGCCGCCCAGACCATCCACCCAGTCATCGGATGCCGGTCAGGAACGCGTTGACGATGCTAGCCGCCATCGCCTGGAACGTCACTACGATTCCAGTCGCATGCGGAACCCCCATTTATCGGTGGATTTCGCCGAATGGCGTGGTGAACTACGGGGATCAAGCGCCCCGCGGAGCGCGGGAGGTTCAAATCATTCCAGCGCCACCGCCGGCGCCACCGCCGAAAGCACGTGCCCCAACAAATTCGGGGCCGCCTGCAGAAGAAGGGGCTCCGACCCCCGCGTCCAAGGCACGAACGGCCATTGATCGACTGAATCTGCTGGCTGCCCTCAATAACTATCGGAACAGCCTGCAAGCCGCGCGGACTCCCCCGCCACAGAACGTTTATCTACCCGGTTTTATTGGGCCTCAATTTTCTTATGGTCCGCACCGGTTTCACGAAAGGCACCGGCAGTATTACCACCGGCAGACGTTTCCTCCCTCGCGCAGGCCACCCATGGTGCTGCTCCCGCCCCCCGCACCCAATTCCGCCTATTCTTCGCCCACGATCCTCCCGTAGCGACCCGTTTTCACCCAACGAAATTGATACAGCATAAAGGTAGCGGCGTGTCATTCGGTCTTTTAGCGACTCACGCCACCGGACTGACATCTTTTCTCTCTTCACGCATCATCTTATCGCCGTGCTTCCATAAGAAATAGATT
>JAKCBU010000081.1 GCA_021839095.1 Pseudomonadota bacterium
CCGATCTTTACACACGCCTCGACCGGCACGTCCTGATGCCGGGACTGGTGAACGCCCACACCCACGCGGCCATGACCCTGATGCGCGGACTCGCGGATGACCTCCCGCTGATGACTTGGCTGAATGAACATATCTGGCCCGTGGAAGGCCGTTTTGTCAGCCCGGAATTCGTCGCCATGGGCACGGAACTGGCTATCGCGGAAATGCTGCGCGGCGGTACCACCACCTTCAACGACATGTACTTCTTCCCCGAAGCGGCGGCGGAAGTGGCCCAGCGCATGGGTATGCGGGCCACCATCGGGCACGTCATCCTCGATTTCCCCACCGCCTATGCGGCCAATGCCGATGCCTGCCTGCAGGCGGCGGCGGACCTGCTGCCACGTCTGCGCAAGATGCCCCTCATTCGCCAGAGCATCGCCCCGCATGCCCCTTACACCGTCGGTGACGCGGGCTTACGCGGCGCACGCGACCTGGCCAAAGTGGAAAATCTGCCAGTGCACATGCATGTCCATGAAACCGCTAGCGAGGTGCGGGAGGCCGTTGACCGTGATGGCATGCGCCCGCTGGCGCGTTTAGGCAGACTGGGCTTATTGAACCAGCATTTTCTCGCCGTGCATATGACCCAGTTGAATGACGATGACTTGGCACTTTGCCGCGACTCGGGACTACACATTGCGCACTGCCCGGAATCCAATCTGAAACTGGGATCGGGGATGGCGCCGACAGCCGTCCTGCGCCAACAGGGCATCGGACTCGCCATTGGAACCGATGGCGCCGCCAGCAACAACGACCTCGACATGCTGGGTGAGTTGCGTATCGCCGCCCTGCTGGCAAAGGGCGTGAGCGGTGATCCCACCGCCTTTCCCGCTTGGGCGGCACTGGAGGCCGCGACCTTGGGAGGCGCCAAAGCCATCGGCTGGGGCACGGAAATCGGCAGTCTGGAGCCCGGCAAAGCGGCGGACTGCATCGCCATCGATCTGGATCATCCAGCCACCTTCCCAGTCTACGATCCCGTCTCCCAGGTGGCCTATTGTGCGGGGCGCGATCAAGTCAGTCATGTCTGGGTGCAGGGAAATCCACGCATTGCCGGAGGACAGGCGGTGAATTGGGACGTGCGGGACTTGTTTGCACGCGCCCACGGCTGGGCACGACGCATTCGTGAAGGAGATAACGACGCATGAATATGGATCAGGCTGAAGTCAACAAATTCGACGCCCTCGCCGATCAATGGTGGGATACTGGGGGACCTTTTCGCACCCTGCATGAGATCAATCCGCTGAGACTGGAGTTTATCGCCCACGGATGCGGTGGATTGCGTGGCAAAAAAGTGCTGGATGTAGGCACGGGCGGTGGACTTCTGGCGGAGGCCATGGCACGACGTGGGGCCGAAGTCACCGGCATCGACCTGGCCGAAGACAGTCTCCATGCAGCCCGTGTCCATGCGGACGCCGGCGAACTGCCCATCGATTATCGACGGATCGCCGTGGAAGATCTGGCGATCGAACAACCGGCACACTATGACGTTGTCACCTGTATGGAAATGCTGGAGCATGTCCCGGATCCGGCAACCGTGGTGGCCGCATGCGCCCGCCTGCTGCGCCCCGGTGGCGATGCCTTCTTCGCCACCCTCAACCGCACCCCCAAGAGTTATCTGCTGGCCGTTGTCGGTGCGGAATATGTGTTGGGCCTGCTTCCGCGTGGCACCCATGCGTATCAAAAATTCATTCGACCCAGCGAATGGCTGGCCATGATCCGTGAAAACCACTTGCAAATCGTGACGCTCAAAGGGATGCGTTTCGATCCCATCCGCCATCGCGGGCGACTCACGGAGGACATCAGCGTCAATTATCTCGGTCATGTGCGCAAACCAGGCCCCCATGCCTGAACTGGCGGCCGTACTCTTCGATCTCGACGGCACCTTGGTGGACACGGCACCGGATCTCGGGGCCGCAGCCAACCGGATGCGAACCGATCGTGGTCTGCCGGCGATGTCTCCCGAAATGCTCCGGCCGGTCGCCTCGCAAGGCGCCCGTGGACTCCTGCGTATCGCCTTCAACCTGCACCCGGAAGACCCGGAATTTGCCCCCATGCGCGCGGAATTTCTGGAAACCTACGCCGCCCACCTCTGCGAGCGGAGCGCCCTCTTCCCGGGGATGACGGGCACTCTGCTGATGCTGTCAGAACGAGGGATAGCCTGGGGTATCGTGACCAACAAACCGGCGTTTTTGACCCTGCCGCTGATTACCGCGCTCCAACTGCCCGTAGCGCCCGACACGGTTGTCTGCGGGGATACCACGGCACGCGCCAAGCCTGACCCCTTGCCGGTCATTCACGCCCTCTCACGAATGGGGGTGGCGGCGGCCGAAAGTCTCATGATCGGTGATGATCCCCGCGACATGGCGGCGGGTCAGGCGGCGGGCGCGCGCTGCTGGGCGGCCGCCTGGGGTTACCTGGAGGCCGGCGACCACCCGCAAGACTGGGGAGCGGAACGCGTCATCGACCGGAGTGAAGCGCTAGCATCTGCCCTCTTCCAAGGAGATGGGGCGCCCGCGGCTGCGGGTGATCTGCAGAAGGGCCGCCGCCAAGATCAGAACGCCACCGAACAACTCCAACAGCGTCGGCATCTCCCCCGCCAACCACCAGGCCGATAACGCGCCCACGATGACCTCAAACGGCATGATGACGGCGGAAGTACCCACCGGCATCCGCGCCACCCCAAACTGCACAGCCACCGTCGCTCCGGCAATCCACAACCAGGAAAAGGCGAGCAGGCCGCCGTATTCCGGCAACGGCAGCACCGGTACAGGCTGGAAAAGCGCGAAGGGCAAGGCAATCAGCGCGCAACCCCACCATACCGCGGTGGCCCGGTGCAGATCACCCAACACCGTATCCGCACGCAGGACGACATTACTCAGCGCAAAGGCAAGACCAGAGGACATGGCCAGAAGATCATCCATATCCAGATCCGCGAAAGAGAAGCCCTGACCATGACTCACCACCAGGACGGACCCCCCGACCGCCAGCGATACAGCGAGGGCACCGCGCCAGCCGATCGCCTCTCGCAGAAAGATCCGCGCGGCGAAAATGGCCCAGACGGGGGAGAGATAAAAGAGCAGGAGCACCCGGATGACTTCCCCATGCACCAACGCCAGCATGAAGGCCACGTTGGTCCAGCCGCCGAGCAGAAACAGCCCGACCAGCGAGCCACCGTGCCGCCGTAATTCGCGGCGGCGGCGCCAGGACCATAACCCGGCAGGAAGCGCCAGCAGCAGGTAGATGGCGAAAATCAGCCATGCCCCCCGCAAACCAGCCGCATCAAAATAGCGGAGCGGCCACCAAAGCACGCCCCAAAGGCTGGAGCCGACCAGCAGGGCGATGATGGGCAAGCGCTGTCCGCGCCTGGGAACGATCGGGTGACTCGGGATGATGGTGTTTTTCCTAACCGGTAACCTGCCACGGTCGCAGCGGCCCCCGCCAACGGGGCGGACTGAAGTCTGCCTCAGGGAGACCGCTGTGAAAAGAGGGCCGCGCCGCCGCGGAAACTCCCGCCGGCAACCGAATCAGCCCCGCAAGGGATATCCGCTGCTCAGGCATCGCAGCGGGCATCCCGGCGATAACGCATCGGCCGGCTTTGCCGGGCCCATAACTCGGCGTAATGTCCCTTCGCCTGCAACAGTTCCTGATGGTTTCCGCTCTCTAACAAACGGCCATTCATCATCACGACGATTCTATCAAAATGTGCGATGGTGGATATTCGGTGCGCTATGGCGATCACCGTGCGGCCCGCCATCAAGTCGTCCAGTTCCGCCTGTATCTCTTGCTCGGTCACCGAATCCAGTGCGGAGGTGGCCTCATCCAGTATCAATATAGGCGCATTTTTCAGGAATACGCGAGCGATGGCGATACGCTGCCGTTGACCGCCAGAGAGTTTCACCCCGCGCTCTCCTACCCGCGCGTTCAATCCGGTGCGCCCCTGCGAATCCACCAGATCATCCACAAAGGCATCCGCACGCGCCCTTCGCAAGGCCTCCTCCACTTCGGCGCGGGATGCTTTTTGCCTGCCATAACGCACATTCTCCAGAATCGAGCGATGTAACAGGGAAGTGTCCTGGGAAACCACGCCGATATATTGCCGGAGGCTCTCTTGCTGGAGGTTCCTGATATCTTGTCCATCCACCAATATACGGCCCTGATCCACATCGAAAAAGCGTAACAGCAAACTCACCAGGGTGGATTTTCCCGACCCCGACGGACCGACGATGGCCACTCTTTCGCCGGGCCTGACCACCAAGTTCACATCGTCTATGTGCCTGATGGCCTCCACCCTATTCCTGTCGGGCTGATGGTAACTGAAAGAAACCCGATCAAAGTCAATGCGCCCCTCCCGATATACGAAAGGCTTTGCCGATCTCGAGTCGCCCATGATCCGGGGTCTGTCCACCGACCGCATGCCATCCTGAACCGTACCAATATTTTCAAAGATGGCCGACAGATTGCTGGCCACCCAACCCGACATGTTGGCGATTTGCCAAACCAAGGGGACCGCCGTCACAAGGATCCCCACGGAAATGACACGCTGCTGCCAGAGCCAGATTCCGACCCCGGTCGTAGCGCTCAGCAACAGGGTGTTGAGGAGGGTGAGCGACGTCATCCAGGTGGTAACCATGCGTAACGAAGCACGAAAGGCCGAAGTATGGCCGATCAGGGCATCTCTGACGAATTGATCCTCATCCTCTGACTTTGCGAAGAGTTTGACGGTATGGATATTCGTATAGCTGTCGACGATGGCGCCGGTCAGGCCCGATCTCGTCTTCGACAGCAGATTGGATCTTTGGGTCAGGCGCGGAATAAAAAACCGCATCAAGATGCCGTAGAGGACAAACCAGCACAAAACCGGAAGGGACAGTTTCCAGCTTTGCCGGGCGAGGATCACGATCGAACTCAGCCCATAGGTCAGCAAGTACCATACCGCCGAGAATGTGGCCACCGTGCTTTCCCGTAAAGAAGGACCGGTTTGCATCACCCGATTGGCGATGCGCCCGGCGAAGTCATTTTGAAAAAAGCTCCATCCCTGGCGAATAATCCCACGATGATTCTGCCAGCGGATCAGATTGGTAAAATTCGCCGCGATGGATTGATTGATCACGAGATCATGGAAAAAGTGTATGAAGGGCCTGACGATAATGATGATGACCGCCATAAAAAGTGTGGCCCTCATCTCGTCTGCGGGCAAAATATCCGTTTTCGCATGCGCCACGAATCCAGTGATCTTTCCAATGAATACCGGAATCGACAAATCGACGATCGCCGTCAGTGATCCCACGACAAAGAGCAGAATCATGGATCCTTTGACTTGTGACACATAGTGCCAGTAGAACATCCATACCGAAGAGCGGCGCATCGGGTCGGAGATCTCATGCGTATCATGATCCCGGAACACATCGATCATCTTTTCAAAAATCTTATACATAGAGGTTATCCATATTCATGTGTGTTCATTGCCGGTCATTGCGCAATAATCAAGACGTCAGGATTTCCTCCGCCCAGGAAATTTCGGCTCTATTGTATATGATCAGCGTACGGCAAGCGGTCTACAGGAGACGGAGTACAAGGACTCATCCAGTTGCGCAGGGGTTATTGTTGGAGCGTACTTGACCAAGTATTCAGGATACGGCAGGAACAGTACCGGCACCTGGTCGGCGGCATAATGCTCATACTCGTAAAGCGCATGAATTCCCTTGTCATCCGCGCTCCTCACGATGAGCCGGTTCATCTTCTGATCACTATAATTACCGTAGTTCGAACCACCGCCGGTGTTAAACAGTCCATCCCCGCTCGGATAGTAATCCGGATCATAGGACCACACAATCATAGCCGCATCCCAAGTGCCGTGCGGATGTAATTTGGCCAACTCCA
>JAKCBU010000082.1 GCA_021839095.1 Pseudomonadota bacterium
CAAGAAGCCCGCGGCCCCATCAATATGAGAAACACTAGAGTGGGTTGCAGGGACACCTTCCAAACCTGGAGCAAAGTGCGTATCCGCCATGCGGAACTCCTTCTATCATGGTAGCGATGATCGAACTGAGGCGGGAAGCGCTCAGAAATCATTCCCGTGGCATGATAACCCGCCCACAAAATAAAAGGGAGGCCATCGAGCCTCCCATCGGGGCGCCGCTATACCAACGCCAAAGATCAGGCCGAGAAGGAAGATCCACACCCGCAGGTGGTCGTGGCGTTGGGATTCTTGATGACGAACTGCGCACCTTCCAGTCCCTCGCTGTAATCAATCTCCGCGCCCGCCAGATACTGATAGCTCATGGGATCGATCAGGAGACTTACGCCAAACTGCTGCACTTCCGTATCCCCTTCGTTCATGTTTTCATCGAAGGTGAAACCGTACTGAAAGCCAGAACAGCCACCCCCGGTCACAAAGACGCGAAGCTTCAGGGCGTCGGACCCTTCCTCTTCAATCAGCGACTTGATCTTTTCCGCCGCATTATCGGTCAATGTCATGACCGGGGGGATGGCATCCAGATTCGTCATGGTCTCTGTTGCTGTGCTCATTATGCGTCACTCCCTGCGCCGCAGCGCTTCATCCAGTGGATAGCCGAGTATTTTGCTCGCATTTACGCGGGGCCGTCAAGTCGAGACAAGGACCAGTTGAAGACCGGATCAACCCCTCCACGACGAGAATCGATCCCTCCGGAGCCGTTCGGCCAAAAAATCAGCCCGCCGCCTTGGTCGAGCGCCGCAAACGCGACAGGAGACGGCGCGCCATTTCGCCAAAGAGTTCCGTCTGCGTCGGATGCGGATGAATGGCACCGGCCACCTGCTCCAACGTCAGGCCGGCGCTGACCATCAGTACCGCCTCACCCACCAGGGTATCGGCGTGGTCCGCAAGAAAATGCACGCCAACAATACCGTGACTCACCCTGTCAGCCACCATTTTGATGAGTCCATCGGTCTCACCGGTCATCATGGCCTTGGCATCGATGCTCAGCGGTGCCTTGACCTCAACCGCATCAATCCCCGCCGCCTTGGCCTGCTCCAGGGAATGTCCGACAAAAGCGCACTGCGGACGGGTGAAGGTGACGCCACTGTCTTTGGCGGCATCATAGCGGGCGTCATGACCCAGCAGATGGGCGGCAGCCACGCGTCCCTGCTGACCGGCCGTGTGGGCCAGCATGTAACCACCGATCACGTCGCCCACGGCATAGATATGGGGCACACTGCTCCGTCCGCTGGCATCGACCGCGATGGCGCCGCGCTCGCCCAAGGCCACCCCCGCTGCGGCAAGATTCAGACCGTGTGTGTCCGGGCGCTTTCCCGTCGCGACCAACAGGAGATCGCAGGCGTAACTCGCCGCCTCCTCGCCCACCTGATAGCGGATCTCCAACTGGCCGGGCTGTCCAGTAACCTCCGCCACCTTGACCCCGGTCAGCACCTGCAAGCGCGGACTATTGCGGGTCAATACCTGCATCAACTGCTCCGCGATTTCTTTCTCCATTTCCGCCACTGGCCGAGGCAGGGCTTCCAACACCCGCACCTCGGCACCGAAATCATGGAACATCTGCGCCATTTCCATACCGATGGCCCCCGCGCCGATGACACAGAGACGCTTGGGAGGCTGGGACAGATTCCAGACCGTATCGGAAGTCACCGCGGCACCACTCTTCAGCGCCTCCTGAATACCGGGAATCGGCGGCACAAAAGCCGGTGCGCCCGTAGCGATGACGCAGGCGCCAAAACTCAGCGTGCGCGCATCCTTTCCGGTGATTTCGACGCTATGGTCACTGATAAAGCGGGCATAGCCCTCCAGCACCTGAATCTTCATGCCCCGATCGGTTTTCAGAGCCATTTCCCCGCGGGTCTGGAGGATGCCGCGCCGGTGCCGCTCCAGTTGCGCCCAATCCAAGCTGGGCGCGCCCAGCGTCAGCCCCATGGCCGCATCATGCTCGCGGTCACGGATACGGTCCGCAGCGGCACGCCAGGCCTTGGAGGGGATACAACCCCGCCAGAGGCATTCGCCGCCCGGCAACGGGGCGTCATTGACCATGGCGACCTGGATACCGCGTTCCGCCAGCTCGCGGGCGCAATCCTCACCGCCTGGGCCAGCGCCGATAACCAGCACCTGCACGTCGTGCTCGCCTTCGGGAATCCTTGGACCGCCGTTACCCAGCCACGCCTCCGGATACTCTACGGCCTGCTTCAGATCCTGGAGGAACAGGGCGGCTTCGGCGCCATTCACCACCCGATGATCGGCGGTGATGGTGATGGGCATGCCTTCGGGACCATTACCGGCAATGGCGATAATGGCCGCCGTACCGGGAGTGACGATGGCATCGAACTGGGTGATGCCATACATACCCATGTTGGAGATGGTAAAGGTCGGATGGGTGTATTCGGGTGGGCTGAGACGGCGTTTGCGCGCCTTCTCCACCAGCGGGGTCCATTCGGTCTGCAGTTGGTCGAGTCCTTTGCGCTCGACGCCCCGCAGAACGGGCACCACCAGACCGCCGTCTTCCGTGGTCGCAGCGATGCCGATATCATGCTGATGCCGCTCAACAATATGGTCCGTCGGCTGATACGCGGCATTGACCAGCGGATGCTGGGCAAGGGCTTGAGAGGCAGCCTTGGCAAGGGCCACGGTGAGGGAGGCCTTATGCGCCTTGGCGGCGCGGATCAGCGCCTCGGGCTTGACCTTGACCGTGACATGGAAGACCGGAATGCTCAAAGCAGCCACCATCGCCTGACTAATGGCCTTTTCGATGGCCGTCATGGGGCGACCATGACCGGGTACCGCCGGTTCGGCAGGGCGCGCGGAAGGCCCCGATGCCAAACTGCCCGCGCCGACCGCCAGCACATCGGCCGCCACAATCACCCCCGCAGGACCGCTGCCCCGCAAACCATCGAGATCGACCCCCTGTTGCCCGGCCAACCGACGGGCAAAGGGGCTGGCCGCTCCCTGCCGGGGACGCGCCGCCGGGTGCGCCCCCGGTATCAGGGCGGGCGCGATCGGAGTGTCTGCCGCAAACGCGGGTGCCGGGGCTGGCGCCGTACCGGTTTTGTTTACCGCTCCGGCGGTGCCGATGGTAGCGCTTTCATGACGCACCCGCTCCGGCGACTCTACCAGCCAGGCGAGAACCTCACCCACTGGCACCACGGTATCCACCGCTACCCGTGGACCCGAGAGGTATCCCGCGCGAAAAACCTCGACATCCATGATCGCCTTGTCGGTTTCCACCGTCGCCACCACATCGCCGCGCTGAATCTTGTCGCCGAGAGATTTTTCCCAGGACACCAGCACGCCCTCGGTCATGGTATCGGAGAGCTGCGGCATCTTGACGGCATAACCCTCAGGGGCGGGTGGGGCGGCAGGGGCGGGCTCTGGCACAGCACTTGGCGCAGCGCTCGCCGCGGCGGATGATGCTGCCTGCGCGGGAGTCACCACCGCCGCCTCCGCGCTTTCCGCCAGATAGCCGATCGCTCCACCCACCGGGATGACACTATTCACTTCAACCAACGGTCCCGCCAGATAGCCGGAACGAAAAACCTCAACGTCCATGATGGCTTTGTCGGTTTCCACCGTCGCCACCACGTCACCGCGCTCCACCCGTGCACCCACGGGCTTTTCCCAAGAGACGAGGACCCCTTCCGTCATGGTGTCGGAAAGTTGCGGCATCTTGATGACGTAAGGTTCAGCCATGTTTCACCATTATTATTGAATCAAACCGAGATTGAGAGGGAGACCGCGGCGTTGTCCCCCGGGGGGTGGCCACGACCGGCCCCCGGACAGACCGCCAATCGCTATCGGCCCAGCATTTTCCGCACAGCGGCGACGACATCCGCCGCGTTGGGGATGGCGGCCTTTTCCAGGCGGCGATTGTAGGGGATCGGCACATCCAGGGCATGCACACGCACCGGTGCCGCATCCAGATCGAAGAAGCACTCTTCATTGATGATCGCCATCACTTCGGAACCCACTCCCACCGGGGCTTCATCTTCTTCGACAACCAGGGCGCGATGGGTCTTGCGCACGCTGGCCGCGATACCCGCCCGATCCATGGGCCTGAGCGCCCGAAGATCAATGACCTCGGCATCGATGCCGTACTCCTCGGCCAATTTCTGCGCCGCGTCCAGCGCCCAATGCACACTGATGTTGTAAGCGAAAAGGCTGATGTCCTTACCCGGTCGCATCACTTCAACCCCTTCCAACGGGGTGAAAAATTCCGTGTCCGGTATTTCACCCTTGAGATTGTACATGGCCTCGTGCTCAAGAATGACTACCGGATCATCACAGCGCACGGCGCTTTTCAGCAACCCATAGGCATCGCGCGGCGTTGCCGGGGTCACCACCCGCAAACCAGAAATGCCCATGAAAACCCTTTCCATGCGTGCCGAATGCTGGGCACCCAACTGGTGCGCCGTGCCGCCCGGTACCCGCATGACAAAGGGACAACGGATGCGGCCACCAGACATGTAGTGGATTTTTGCCGCGTTGTTCATGAGCTGATCCATCGCCAACCAAGCGAAGTTGACACTCATGATCTCGACGATGGGACGGGCGCCAACCATGGCGGCGCCCACCCCAATGCCGGTATAACTGTTTTCGGAGATTGGGGTATCGATCACCCGCTGATCGCCATACTTGGCAAAAAGGCCGCTGGTCGCCTTGTAGGTCCCACCGGCGACGCCGATATCTTCTCCCATGGCGAAAACCAGCGGATCCCGCGCCATTTCCTCATCGTGGGCACGCAGGATACCCTGCCAATACATCATTTCAGCCATGGCTGTTTGCCTCCTTCCACGTACACATAACGGGCGACATCCTCCACGCGCGGCTCCGGGCTCTCCACGGCGAAGCGCACGATCCCGTTCTCGATCTCGTCCTGTATGGCCTGATCCATGGCATGAAACTCCTCCCCGCTGATGACGTTGGCGTCCATCAGGCGGCGCTGGTAAATACCGATGGGATCGCGCTGCGCCCATTCCTCCACCTCTTCCCTGGAACGGTAGGCACCGGAATCGGACATGGAATGCCCGCGCAGGCGATAGGTCATCAATTCCAAAAAGTAGGGTTTGCGCTTTTCACGCACATGTTGTATCGCCCTTTCGGCGTGGGCCATGACCACATCGATATCCTGGCCATCGCATTGCGCCGCCTCGATACCGTAGGGGGCCACGCGCTTGTACTGATTGATCTCCACCGTAGAGCGCTCGATGGCGGTACCAATGCCGTAGAGATTGTTTTCGCAAACGAACAGCACGGGCAGATTCCACAGGCTCGCCATGTTCATGGTCTCGTGGAAAGTGCCCTGATTGTTGGCGCCGTCGCCCAGAAAACAGATGGAGATTTCATCGCCACCACGCAACTGAATGGCTTTGGCGAAGCCTGCGGCCAACGGAAAAGGGCCGCCGACCAAGGCGTAGCCGCCCATGAAGCGCACATCGGGATCGAAGAGATGCATGGAACCGCCGCGGCCCTTGGAGCAACCCGCCTCTTTACCGAAGAGCTCAGCCATCAACGCCTTGGGATCCATTCCCGACTTCAGCGCGTGAATGTGGTCGCGATAACCAGTCACCACGTAGTCCGAACCGGGACGTGCCTTCTCCAGCACGCCGATGGCGCAGGCTTCCTCACCAGGATACAGGTGCAAAAAACCGCCGATCTGGCGTTCGTGATAAGCCTCCGCGCAGCGCTCCTCGAAACGGCGGGCAAAAAGCATTTCACGCAACAGGCGCTTCTGGTCCGTGGCGTCCATGGTCCTCCCAGGCAAAAATATATGGACCGCATCGCCGGGATGCAGAGATCGGA
>JAKCBU010000083.1 GCA_021839095.1 Pseudomonadota bacterium
CGTCTCCGGGCGTTTTTCCAGCAATATCCGTCCATCGGCATCCTTGGCCAGAAGGAAACAGACGCAACGCTCGGGCTTCGCGGTCTTGACACGAGCCACCGGCAGGACGTGGCTCCGCCCTTGGGCGCGAGCCATACACGGACCCGCCAATGGACACGCCCCACAACGCGGTTGGCGCGGTGTGCAGATCATGGCACCCAGATCCTGGATGGCTTGATTATAGCTGTGGGCATCGTGCGGTGTCAGAGCGCTGGCCAGTGACCAAAGCCGATGTTGAGTCGCCGTGGCCCGAGGATCGGCGTCTATGGCATGACTGCGGATGAGCACGCGCCGGGCATTGGCATCGAGAATGGCGTGTCTTTGCCCAAAGGCGCTGGCGAGCACCGCGGCCGCAGTGCTCCGCCCCACACCCGGCAAAGTAATGGCCGCATCCAGCGTGTCCGGGAAATGGCCGGCATGGCGTGTCACCACCTCCTGCGCCGCCCGCTGGGCATTGCGGGCACGGGCGTAATAACCCAGTCCGCTCCATAAGGCAAGCACCTGATCCAGCGGTGCTTCCGCCAACGCCTGCCAGTTCGGCAGGACCTGCAGAAAGCGGCCATAATACGGCTTGACACTATCCACTTGGGTTTGCTGCAGCATGATTTCCGCCAGCCACAGGCGGTAGCTATCCCGGGTCTGGCGCCACGGCAGGTCGTGGCGTCCGTGATGGGCGTACCAGTCCAGCAGCATTTCCGCAAGAGGGATCAATGGGGCGCTCCGGAAGCAGGACTACGAATCACCAAGTCACGCGCATTGATCCTCCCCCAACGCAGGTGAGCGACGCGAACGCTGCCGGTCACGGGCCAGTGCGCGGGCAGTGCGGGCAAAAGCGCGGATGGGCCCGTACCGGTCCGGGGGGCGGGCAGGTAATGGTCGAGATCCAAACGCCCCACATGCAGATCGACACGGATCGCCAGCGGTTTCCAGGTTCCCACGATCTGACCCGCCCAAGCACTGCCATCCATCCGTCCCTGTGCAATGCGCCAGTGCCAATGCGGACCATTCCACTGAAGCGTGCCCGCGGCCGTGAGCCGGCGCAGTGCGTTCGGGCTCGCCAACGTCGGTGGGGTCAGCCCCCAGCGCCGAGCCCATTGCGGCAGATGCCGGATAGTGGCCTGGTAGGCCAGATGGCCCTGCAGGGGGGCCCAGCGGAGATCCGCCGCGCGGATATGGAGGGCGAGATCACGGCCCGCCGCCAGCACACCCTCCCCCAGGATCACATGACGCCGCCGCATGTTCAGGCGCAGCGCCCGCACCCGTAACCGAGCCTGACGCTGTCCGCTTTCTTGCCAACGAACGAGCAGCGTTGGCACGACAATGTCCCGTGACCCCCGCTGCAGAGCCGGAATCACGACTTGCAGCAACGCTGGCTCCGCCGGGGTCGCCACTCGCAAAATCATATTGCGGGCGAACACCAGAGGTGCGGGCGCCATTTCAGCGGCAAAGTGCCAGCGCCCACCCATATTCCGCCAGTGCCAGTCACCCGCCACCTGGCTGAAGCCCTGCGCCACCACCCGCCCATTGAGGGCGGTAACGGACAGGGCGTGCCCAGCCACCGCCGGCCAGCGCAATGCCCCGTTGTGGACGACCATTTCGCCGGGCCAGGGAAACGCTTTCGCCCCGGTGCTGCCGACACCCCGCCATGGCCCATCCAGTGTCGGCGCATCCAACGTGATCTTCTGGATCTGCAATTGCCCGCGCAGGAGGCGGGACCAGGGCAGGACGATGATCAACCGGTTTACGCTGAACCAGGGCCGCGCCTCGATACCGACACGCAAACCCAGCACCGTGATCCGCACGGTCTTCTTCCCCCAATATATCTGGGGGCCGGCGGCAAGATGAACGGGTTGCCGCAAGCGGGCGCCCAACACGCCTTCCAGGACATAGCGGGGACCACCGAAGAACCAGAAAAAGACACCGCCCAGCGCGAGGAAGGCCAATGTCACCAGAACAGACGCCCATATCCGGCGCGGGGCCCGCCTAGCTATGCCCGATCCCCATCAATACCGACTCTTCTCCAGCCAGAAGACGGGCGGCCAGAATTTCCGCCTCGGCGATGGAGGTTTGCCGAATCACCTCCTTGACCTCGGGAATGGCACCGGAATACATGCTGAACTCCCGCAATCCCAATCCCAGCAGCAGCGCCGTGTAGGCTGGATTGGCCGCCATCTCGCCACACATGGCCACGGGAATACCCCGCGCATGGCCTGCCGCTATGGTGTGCCGGATCATCGCCAGCACACCGACATGCAAGGGGTCGAACAGGTCATTGACATCATCATCGCCACGATCCACCGCTAACGCGTATTGGATCAGATCGTTGGTGCCAATGGAAAAAAAATCCACCCGCCCGGCGAAATAATGGGCCGCCACCGCCACGGCAGGCACTTCCACCATGATGCCCATGGGCATATGGGGGTCACAGGAGCGTCCTTCGGCCTGCAGCTCCGCCTGCAGTTCACTCACCAGCGCACGGGTTTGCAGCAACTGGCCCATGCTGCTGAGCATGGGCAGCATCAGACGCACCGGCCCCAAAGCCGAGGCGCGGAGGATGGCGCGCAGATGCGGTCGAAACCATTCCGGACGACGCAGACAAAGACGCAATCCCCGCAAACCAAGGGCGGGATTGAGCGCAACGTGCAACCCGGCATCATCATCACGCAGGCCCTTGTCAGCGCCGATGTCGAGAGAGCGGATCGTCACGGGCGCGCCACGCATTTGTTCGACCACATGGGCAAAGGCGTGGAACTGCTCTTCCTCATCGGGGATATCCGGGCGGTTCATGAAGAGAAACTCGCTGCGATAAAGGCCGACGCCATCCGCATTGATCCGCTTGACCAGGGTGGTATCGTCCGGCAACTCAATGTTGGCACGCAGATGGATATGCACACCGTCCACCGTCACCGCCGGCAGGTCACGCTGTTCTTCCAGCAGGCGCCGGCGCCGTTGCCGTTGCTCCTGCAGTGCCCGGTACTGCCGCAGCGTCGCCGCATCCGGTGCGGCCAGCAGGATGCCTTGGTCACCATCGACGATAAGGGTGTCTCCGCTCCGCAGGAGGCGGGTCGCCGAGTGTGTGCCGACTACGGCGGGGAGCCCCAGGCTCCGGGCCAGGATAGCCGCGTGCGAGTTTGCCGCACCGAAGTCGGTCACCCAGGCCAACGCCTTGTCCTGTTTCATCAGGACCGTGTCCGCGGGCGTCAACTCCTCGGCAATGATGATTCGGCCCTCCGGGGTCTGTAACACGGGAGCCTGCACACCGACCAGATGGCGCAACACCCGGTCCGTGACCTGAATGATGTCTTCCCGTTTGGCGCGCAGATAAGCATCTTCCATACGGTCGAAAATTGCCAGCAGCCGTTCCTTCTCCATATGGACCGCCCAGGCCGCATTACGACGATCCTCGCGAATGGACCGCAGGGGCCTCTCGCGCAGGGCGGGATCGTCCAACATCAACAGGTGAGCGTCGATAAAGAGGTGCGTGTCTTGTGGGGCATCGCCGGGAATGGCGTCGCGGACACGCAGTAATTCATCCCGGGCGCAACTCAATGCATTGCGCAGACGGAGCACCTCCGATTCGACCAGTTCGGGGACCAGGAGATGCTCGGGGATGTCGAGCGCGGTCGACTCCAGTACCAGCGCCGTGCCGATAGCAATGCCACCGGAAGCGCCAATCCCCGCCAGTTCAAAACTCATGCTTCCTCACCAAAACGATCCGCCGCGAGTGCGAGCAAGGCGGCGGCACAGGCCTGCTCTCCCTCACCGTCCGTTTCCAAAGTCAAGATCGTCCCTTGTGCCGCGGCGAGCGTCATCAACCCCATGATGCTCTTGCCACTCACCCGATGCCCATTGCGTTCCAGCCAAACCGCGCACGGATAACGCGCGGAAAGACTGACAAACTTGGCGGAGGGCCGTGCGTGCAAACCCAGTTGGTTGATGATGGGGTATTCTACGCGTAGGGTCATGGGGCGCTGGCCTCTCCTTGGGCTACCGGAAACCGTGGTCGTGTACGATTTCTGAGCATAGCGCGCGGCGGCGCCCCGAGCCAGAGGCGGGAGCGCGGATCAGTCCGGTGGCGACACTTGGGCATCGCGATGTGCCAGGATATCCACAATACCCTCCATCCCGCCCTCCATGGCCCCGCGGCGGGCAGCCGCCAGTCCTTCACCGCGCCGCGACAGGGCACGCAGCAGCATGGCCAGATTCAAACCGCTCACCGCCGCCACCCGACCCTCCGGCAGTATGGCGGGGATAAGGTTGGCGGGAGTCGCGCCATAGAGATCGTTGAGAATCAAGATGCCGTCGTCCTCTCCCAAATTCTCCAACAGACTCCACAGGCGGCGACGGCCCGCTTCCGGGGCTTGATCCGGGAGGACTTCCAGAACCACCAGCGCGGGCGGGAGCGTACCGAAAATATGCCGGAGTGCCGCCGCAAAAGCCTCACCCAGTCCCGCGTGGGTCAGAAGCACAATGGTAATCATGACAGCGTCTCGGTAATGTCGAGCTCCCGATGCTGCACCAGAACACGCTGCCCCATCCCCGCAAGTTCCTGGGCCAAAGCCTCCACCATGTACACACTGCGATGCTGACCGCCCGTACAGCCCAGAGAAACCGTCACATAGTTTCGATGCTCCTGCGCAAACGGCGCGAGCCAGCCCTGCAGAAAAGCCCGCAAGGAGTGAAAAGCACTCACCGCCTCCGGCGACCGGGCCAAAAAATCGCGGACCGCGACATCCCGCCCGGTGAGCCCCCGCAACGCAGGATCGTAGTGGGGATTGGGCAGCGCGCGTAGATCGAAAACAAAGTCGGAATCCAGAGGAATGCCCTTTTTATAGGCAAAGGATTGCAGTAACAGGACCAAGCCCCCGTAGTGCCGCGACGCCAGACTCCACGCCTGGACCCGCAGGCGCAACTGATGCGTATTGATCTGCGAGGTGTCCAGTCGTTTGTCCGCGACGTCAGCCAGGAGTTGCACCATCTCGCGTTCACGTCGTAACACCGTGAGCAGTGATTCGCCCAGCGCGGGCGCCAAATCGTCCGTAAGAGGATGACGTCGGCGCGTCTCGCTGAAGCGGCGCAGCAATGTGCCCTCGTCCGCCTCCAGAAAGAGGATGCGCGGGCGCAGCGCATGGCGTTCGCGCAGTTCGATCAGGGCCTGAGGCAATGCCGCCAGGAATTCCCGGTTGCGCACATCGATACTCACGGCGGCGAGCATGGAACAGGCATCGCGCCGTGCGAGTTGACCACCAAAATCCACCAGCAAGGTAGCGGGCAGGTTGTCGACACAGTAGTAGCCCTGATCCTCCAACGCTTGCAGTACCGTGGATTTTCCCGAACCCGACAGACCGCTGACGAGGATGAAATCTTGCTGCGGCATCACGCCTCTCCAGTACTCCGTCTGACTTGCGCCTCAAAATCTGCCAGCATGTCGCCGCCGGACTCCTTCACATACTGACTGCGCGCCGCGGCCTCGACCAGCACCGCCAGGTTGCGTGCCGCCGATACGGGCAAACGCAGCCGCGTCAATTGGGTTCCGAGGATGTCCATATGATCGACTTTGCCCTGCAGACGATCGATATCGGCCATTTCCATATCGCGCATATCCTTGATCTCGACCACCAGACGAATGCGTTTTGAACGCACGATGGCGGCCGCGCCAAAAAACTCGCGGATGTTGATAATACCCAGACCGCGCACTTCCAGAAAATTACGCAACTGTGCCGGGCAGTGCCCAGTCAATACATTCGGCGCCTCGCGGATACAAAGCACACTATCGTCGGCCACCAGTCGATGACCACGGCTCACCAGT
>JAKCBU010000084.1 GCA_021839095.1 Pseudomonadota bacterium
GTCGCCGATGGGGAGATGGCGTCCCTGAACGAGCGGTATCGTGGCCAGGCGCAGCCGACCAATTGCCTGTCTTTCCCGCAGGCGGCGCTACCACCGATGTTTCGCCGTGATTTGCTGGGCGATATCGTTATCGCTCCAACGGTAGTCGTGCGTGAGGCCGCCGATCAGGGTAAGCGCTTGCGTGATCATTATCGTCATCTCCTCGTTCACAGTACCCTCCATCTTTTGGGTTACGATCATGAAGTGGGTGTCGATGCGCAGGAAATGGAGGCGCTGGAAACCCGGCTTCTGGCCGAAATGGGTGTGGCCGACCCTTACCTGAATCACATACATGAGTGAAGATCGAGGCAGTCAGGAACGACCGCGGGGTTGGTGGGAGCGTTTTACCCAGTCTTTGCGCGGTAATGTGGAAGATCAGGACACCCTGCTCGAGCTGGTCCGTGAGGCGGGCGAGCGGCAGATCATCGACGCCGAGGCGGCGCGGATGGTGGATGGCATTTTTCGCATGGGCGAATTGACGGTACGGGATGTGATGATTCCGCGTGCACAGATGGAGGTGATCGAACTGGATATGCCTTTGGCGGAAATTATTGCGCGGGTAGCCGAGGTGGGACATTCGCGCTTTCCCGTGGTGGGGGATGACCGCGATGATGTGCGCGGTATTCTTCTGGCCAAGGACTTGCTGCGGGCCTGGCGAGGTGATGCGCCCGCGCCGCGGCTCACCGAATTGCTCCGCCCGGCAACATTTATTCCCGAAGGCAAGCATCTCGATCATTTACTTTATGAGTTCCGTACGGGTCGCCACCATATGGCGGTGGTTGTGGATGAATATGGCGGTGTCGCCGGATTGATCACCATTGAGGATGTGTTGGAGATCATTGTCGGTGAGATCGAGGATGAATACGACATCGATGAAGATGTGATGGTTGCGCCGCGCGAAGACGGAGACTTTTTGGCCAATGCTTTGATTCCATTGGAAGAGTTTAATACGTATTTTGGGGTGACACTGGCCGATGGCCATACGGATACCCTGGGCGGGTGGGTGACGACGCGACTGGGGCACGTACCCCGCACCGGTGAGGTGATCGAGGAGGGGGCTCTGCGATTGGAGGTGTTACGGGCGGATCGTAAACGGGTGCAGGTGTTACGAGTGACGCCGCCCCACAAACCCTCCCTGTTGACAACAGGGTCTCAGGGTACAGCATGACGGTGGATGCACCGGAAAGAATGCCCTTCGCTCTGCGGCTTCTGGCCGCATTCATTTTGGGTGTGGCTTGGCCTTTGGCTTTCGCCCCTTTCTCGTGGTGGCCTTTGGCCATCGCGCTGCCCTTCGCCCTGTTCTGGCTCGCTACCGCAGAGGAGCGCCCCTGGCGGGCGGCGACCCTGGGATATGTTTTCGGTTTCGGCGCTTTTGCCGCAGGAACCAGCTGGATCGCCATCACTCTGCACAATTTCGCCCATATGGATTGGGTGCTGGCGGGAGCGGCCGTAG
Source organism: Pseudomonadota bacterium (assembly GCA_021839095.1). The sequence continues at coordinate 1,493 of JAKCBU010000084.1, forward strand.
GTGTATTGGCCGCCTACTGCGCTTTTTATCCAGCATTGGCCCTGTGGCTGTCCACCCGTTTTTTCACCGGGGGTGCCCGCCTGTTGGTGCTGCCGGTGTTCTGGATTCTCGGAGAATGGGCGCGGGCGCGCATTTTGACGGGTTTCCCTTGGTTGGCCACGGGGTACACCCAGACCTCTGCCGTCCTGGGGGGCTTTTCGCCCTGGCTGGGACAATATGGGGTGGGACTTGCGACAGTCGGGGTTGCGGCCATCCTGGTTTATGTACTGCAACACTCGCGATCCCGTCGGGCACTGGTGGGTGGAATCGCGGGACTTCTCATGATTTTTGGTATGGCGATGGCGGCGGCATCCGTGTCGTTTACCCACCCCGTGGGAAAACCGTTGCGGGTGAGCCTGTTGCAGGGAAACATCCCGATCAGCGAGAAATGGAATGCGGATAGAATCCGCGAGATTCTGCATCGATACGTGACCTTGATCTTGCAGACTCCTCCGAATACCCGGTTGGTCGTCCTGCCGGAGACGGCCTTCCCCATTTTTCAGACAGAACTCCCCGATTTGATTGGGCATCTGCAGCACTGGTCGGCCATCCATCACAAGGTGTTGCTGATTGGTGTCCCGGAAGACGTTGACCATCGGTACTACAATGCGGCGATGGAGATCGATGGGAGGGCACCCCTGCGCTGGTATCAGAAGGAGCATCTGGTGCCCTTTGGGGAATATATTCCCCTGCCTGGACTGCTTGGGCCACTGGTGCACCATTTCTTGCCGGGCCTCGGGAGCTTCTCTCAGGGTCATGGGCCCTTCGTGCTGCCGGTCGATGGGCAAAAGGCCGGCATGAGCATCTGCTACGAAGAGTCTTTTTCTCGGGATGTTCGTAAGGGTGTCGAGCAGGGGGCGGTTTTCTTACTCAACATCAGCGACTATGCCTGGTATGGGCACAGCATCGCCGCCGCGCAGAGCCTGCAGATGGCGGCCATGCAGTCCCTGCAGGAGCAGAAGCCGGATGTGCGGGCGACCAACACGGGCATCACCGCCCTGATCTCGCCGCGCGGGCGGGTGAGCGTGTCATTGCCCCAGTTCGTGGCGGGAACCCTCAATGGAGCCATACAACCCATGGCCGGGAAGACCCCCTTCGGACGCTGGGGCAACATCCCTTATCTGGTGTCGAGCCTGTTGCTTCTGCTGACGGCCTTCGTGCTTAGGCGCCGGCGATGATCATCTCGTCGATGAGTATGGAGGGACAACTGGTATTGCCATGCGTGAGTTGGTCTCCGCCCACGGCAACCATACCCCGAAACATGGCTTGCAGGGTGCTGGCGATGGTGATCTCTTCCACCGGGTATTGAATCTCTCCATGCTCCACCCAGAAGCCGGCGGCGCCGCGAGAGTAGTCGCCGGTGACCATATTGATGCCGAAACCAATCAACTCGGTAACCAACAGGCCACGTTCCATCTGGCGTGTCAGATCGTCCAGAGAGGCGTCACCGGGTTCGAGGGTAAGGTTGTGGACACCGCCCCCATTGCCGGTACTGCGCATGTTGAGTTTGCGGGCACTGTAGCTATCAAGAATATAGCCTTTCAATATTCCCCCGGCGATGATATCCCGATTGTGGGTGGCAACACCTTCGCTATCGAAGCTGCTGCTGCCCAGACCGCGCCGCCGCAGGGGTTCTTCGTAGATGCGGATGTGTTCGGGAAAGAGTGGCTTGCCAAGGCTATCCACCAAAAAGGAGCTTTTGCGGTAGAGACTATTGCCACTGATGGCCGCGGCCAAGTGACTCAACAGGCTGGACGCCACTTGATTTTCAAAAAGGACTGGTGCCTTGGTCGTCGCTATTTTGCGCGCATTGAGGCGGCGCAGGGCACGTTGAGCGGCGATCCTGCCGATGGTTTCAGGGCTCGCCAGCGCGTCGGCGGTGCGGGCCACGTCATACCAGTAATCGCGCTGCATGCCGCCTTGCCTGTCTTCGGCGATGACGGAACAGGACAGATTATGCCGGGAGGAACGACTGCTGCCGAGAAAACCGAGACTGTTACCATAAACGGACGTCCCCTCGCCGGTGCCGAGACTACCTCCCTCCGAATTGTGGATGCGCGGATCGCTGTCGCGGGCGGCTGCCTCACAACGGCGCGCAAGCTCAGCGGCGCTATCGGCATCTATGGACCAGGGATGATAGAGATCCAGGTCCGGGAAATCTGTGGCGAGAAGATCGGGGTCGGCGAGCCCGGCAAAGGGGTCCGCCGCCGTGTGCCGGGCAATGGTCAAGGCCGCTGCCACCGTCTCTGAGAGGGCTTTGCGGGAAAAATCGGAGGTCGAGGCACTGCCTTTACTCTGGCCGAGATAGACTGTTACCCCCAATCCTTTGTCCTGGTGATATTCTATGGACTCCACTTCGCCGAGCCGGACCGTTACCGACAGCCCTTTGCCCGTGCTGGCGGAAACCTCCGCGGCGCTGGCACCTTGCTCGCGGGCAAGGTTGAGCATGTCGTTAACGATTTGGGCCAGGGCGCTGGTATCGAGGGTGGATTGAGGGGGATGGCTCATGGAATGGTTTTCCGCAGGTTATGGAACGATCCCCGGTATATTACCCTCAAGTTTCCGGGCAGGGGAAGTTTGAAGGGAGAGCCGACCGTTTTGGAGATGATTTCCCCTATACGCAGGATTCCCTCACGGGAACCGCGCTTGACAAGAATCGTCCCGTGAACTACATTGCAACAAAGTTGCAAAAGATGGTGGGGCCTATTGTCATCGCCCGTTGCGCCGCTTTCGAGGACTGCACGATGCTCAGGTTTGACTACAAGAAGTCTCCAGCGTTTTCCACGGCTGGTTGTCGTTCGTGCAGTCACTTTTCCGTCTTGCGGGTTGCCATGCGGATGGTTGCCGCCGGGTGTGTCGGGTTAGGGATGGCGCAGACCGCCCCCGCAACGACCATCCGCGCGGTGGGTGTGGAAAATGTGTACGCCAATGTCATCGGTCAGATCGGTGGGAAGTATGTCACCGTCAGTGCCATCGAGAGCAATCCCAACACGGACCCGCATAGTTTTGAAGCCAGCCCCGCCGTGGCCCGGGAGATTGCCGCGGCGCAGATCGTGGTGCGTAATGGAGTGGGTTATGACAGTTGGGCCAAAAAGATTCTGGCGGCGGATCCGAATCCCCAGCGCAAGGTGATCGTCGTTCAGGATCTGTTCCATCTTCCGCAACGTACTCAAAACCCCCATCTCTGGTACAAGCCGGAGACCATGCCTGTTGTGGCCCAGGCGGTCGCCCAGGGTTTGACGGTGCTGGACCCTGTCCATGCCGCCTATTTTGCAGCCCATTTACGCCAATTCGATGCGTCCCTGAAACCCTGGTATCAGGCGATCGCCCGCTTCAGAGCGCAGTTTGGCGGTACACCTGTCGCGGTGACAGAGCCGGTTGCCGACTACATGCTGCAGGCTGCGGGTTGTGACATCAAAACGCCGTGGAATCTGCAGGCGGCCATCATGAATGGGACCGATCCGTCACCACAGGACGTGAGCACCCAGAATAACCTCTTCCAGCAGCATCAGGTCAAAGTCTTCGTCTATAACCAGCAGGTGACGAATTCCCTGACGAGCGCCTTTCTGAGTAACGCGAGGGCGGCGAAGATCCCGGTGGTCGGCGTCTATGAAAGCATGCCGATGGGCTACAGCTATCAGTCCTGGATGTTGACGGAGGTGCATATGCTACGTAACGCCGTGGAGCGCGGCACATCCACGACCGTGCTGAAGTAATCCGGCGTTGAGCATGCAGGATCCGATACTTTCCGTCGCGCATCTCTCGGTAGATTTGGGTGGCCGTGAGATCTTGCGCGACGTCAGTTTCGACCTCCGCCCCGGCCAACTCTGCGCTCTGATCGGGGAGAATGGGGCGGGTAAGACGACCCTGCTACGCAGTCTGCTGGGTCTGACGCCACACCATGCGGGGCAGGTATGGATCGAGGGGGTACCCGCCGGCCAGCGTCGTATCCTGGTCGGCTATGTGCCCCAGAAAATTGTCTTTGATGCGGATGTTCCCCTACGGACCCGCGACCTGGTGCAGTTGGGGCTGGATGGTCACCGCCTCGGTCTGCCGCTGTTTTCGGGTCGTCAAAAAACTATGGTGGATCAAGCGTTGCGGATGGTCGGGGCTGAGACGTTTGCTGACCAGCGAGTGGGAGAGCTTTCCGGTGGGCAGCAGCAGCGGGCGGTCATCGCGCATGCTCTGGTGCGCCAGCCGCGTCTGCTGATTCTCGATGAGCCCTTGGCCAATCTGGATTTTCGCAGCGCCAATGCGCTG
>JAKCBU010000085.1 GCA_021839095.1 Pseudomonadota bacterium
ACAGGTCCAGAAACACCCGATCGTGCTTTACATGAAGGGCAACCCGCGAGCACCGCAATGCGGTTTCTCGGCCCGTGCCGTGCAACTGCTGCAGCAGTCAGGCGTCAAGGAACTCTTTACGGTGGACGTGCTGGCCGACCCGCAGATTCGCGACGGCATCAAGCAGTATTCCAACTGGCCGACCATTCCCCAGCTCTACATTCAGGGTGAGTTTGTCGGTGGCTCGGACATCATGTCCGATCTCTATCAGCAGGGCGAATTGCAGAAACTGGTCGATAGCGCCCAAGCTGCCAGCGCGAGCTGATTCGGGCCCATGGATAAGCTGCTGCTGCGTGGCAATGGCCCCCTGCGTGGTGAGTTGCGGATTTCCGGGGCCAAAAACGCGGCCTTGCCCTGTCTCGCTGCCACCCTGCTGGCGCGCGAGCCGGTGCGGCTGTGCAATATTCCGCATCTGCGGGACATCACCACGACCCTGGAGTTGTTGAGTACGCTCGGTGCAAGGGTGCTGGTGGACGGCCAGCTCGGGATTGAAGTCGATCCACGCCCGGTACATTCGGTCGTCGCTCCTTATGAACTGGTGAAGACCATGCGGGCCTCGATACTGGTACTCGGGCCATTGCTGGCCCGACACGGATCGGCAGAAGTGAGCCTGCCCGGTGGCTGCGCCATCGGCAGCCGCCCGGTGAGTGTCCATCTCAGCGGCCTGCAGGCTTTGGGTGCCGAAATCACCGTAGAGGACGGTTTCATTAAAGCGCAGGCAGTGCGCCTGCGCGGCGCCCGCGTCGTTATGGAGATGGTCTCCGTCACCGGTACGGAAAACCTGCTCATGGCAGCCACCCTCGCCGAGGGGCGCACCATTCTGGAAAATGCCGCCCGCGAACCGGAAATCGTCGATCTCGCCCGTTGTCTGTCAGCCATGGGTGCGCGCATTTCCGGGGCCGGAACGTCGGTCATCGAGATCGAGGGAGTGGCGGAGCTGCATGGCGCCGAACACAGCGTTGTGCCTGACCGCATCGAGACCGGTACTTACCTGGTGGCTGCGGCGATGACTGGCGGTGACGTCTGCCTCAAGCGCACCGACGCGGGCCTTCTGGAGAGCGTCCTCCTCAAACTGAGGGAAGCAGGGGCCGAAGTCACGACCGGGGCAGACACGATCCGCATCCGCATGAAACGGCGGCCACAGGCAGTGGATGTCCGCACTGCGCCCTTTCCGGCCTTCCCCACGGACATGCAGGCGCAGTTCATGGCGATGAACTGCATTGCCGAAGGGAGCAGCGTCATCACCGAAACCATCTTCGAGAATCGCTTCATGCACGTCTCCGAGTTGCAGCGGCTGGGTGCCGACATCAATGCCGATGGCAAAACCGCCGTGGTGCGGGGGGTACAGCGTTTGCGCGGCGCCCCCGTGATGGCAACCGACCTGCGGGCATCGGCGTCGCTGGTCCTGGCCGGACTGGTGGCGGAGGGCGAAACCCTCATCGACCGTATCTATCATCTGGATCGTGGCTACGAGGTCATCGAAGAGAAGCTCAGCGCCCTCGGTGCAGATATCCGCCGGATAAGCAACGCCAGGAGTGTCGCATGAGTACAGGCATTACCATCGCACTGTCCAAGGGACGGATTCTGCAGGAAGCCATTCCCCTCTTTGCGGGCGCCGGCATCCATCTGGCGGAAGATCCTGAGGAATCCCGCAAGCTGGTCATCCCCAGCACCGATCCCACAGTGCGCTTTCTGGTGATCCGCGCCAGCGATGTGCCCACCTATGTGACCTGGGGCGCTGCCGACGTGGGTATCGCCGGTAAGGATGTGCTGCTGGAGCAGGAGGGCCTGGACCTTTACGAGCCCCTGGACCTGCGCATAGGAATCTGCCACATGGCGGTGGCCGAACCAGCCGCAATGGCCGCCAATGACGCGCCGCAAAGCTGGGAGCGGGTGCGTATCGCCACCAAATATCCGCACATCACCCGCCATTATTTCCACAGTCGCGGCGTGCAGACGGAAATCATCAAACTGTACGGCAGCATGGAACTGGCTCCTCTGGTCGGATTGGCGGATCGTATTGTAGACCTGGTATCCAGCGGCCGAACGCTCAAGGAAAACGGGCTGGTGGAAGTGGAAGAAATCATGCCCATTTCCAGCCGTCTGGTGGTCAATCGCGCCGCCATGAAACTCAAACGCCGTGCCATCGAAACTCTCATCAGCCAACTGGAGGCGCAAGTCACGCCATGAACCGTCTGGATACCAGCGACCCTGATTTCGCCCAACAGTTTCACGCGCTGCATGATTGGGATGCCAATCTCGATCCGCAGATCGAGGTGCGGGTACGAGAGATCGTCGCCGCCGTCCGCGATCGGGGCGATGCGGCGCTACGCGAGTACACTGAGCGCTTTGATGGGGTGACGACAGCTTCCGCCGCTGATTTGGAAATCCCCCGCAGCGCCTGGGATGCAGCGCTCCACGGTCTGGAACCCACCCAGCGGGCTGCCCTGGAAGAAGCGGCGCAACGTATCCGCAGTTACCACGAGCACCAGCGCAGTGAAGGCTGGACCTTTACCGAGGCCGACGGCACGGTGCTCGGACAGCGCATCCTGCCCCTGGCCCGGGTGGGAATTTACGTACCCGGCGGCAAGGCGGCTTATCCCAGTTCCGTGCTGATGAATGCCATTCCCGCACACGTGGCGGGCGTGAAGGAAATCATCATGACCGTACCCACCCCGCAGGGGCAGGTGAATCCCTGGGTGCTGGCCGCAGCCGCCATTGCCGGGGTGGACCGGGTGTTCTGCATCGGCGGCGCGCAGGCAGTGGCGGCGCTCGCCTACGGTACCGAGAGCGTCCCCGCGGTAGACAAGATTGTCGGCCCCGGCAATATCTATGTGGCCACCGCCAAGCGCATGGTCTTTGGTCGGGTAGGCATCGATATGATTGCCGGACCCAGCGAAATCCTCGTGATCAGCGATGGCTCGGCACCGGCAGAATGGTTGGCCTGGGACCTGCTCTCACAGGCAGAGCATGATGAGATTGCCCAGAGTATTTTCATCAGTTGGGACAACGCCCACATCGAGTCGGTGGTGAACGCGGTGGATACCGCCCTCGATGTGCTCGACCGCGCACCCATCGCCCGCAAGAGCTGGGCAGACCGAGGGGCGGTGATTCGTGTGCGAGACCGTGCCGAGGCCTGCGCCATTGCCGACCGTATCGCGCCGGAACACCTGGAACTGGCGGTGCAGAATCCCGAAGACTGGCTGGCGGACATCCACAATGCCGGGGCCATCTTCATGGGTATCCATAGTTGTGAGGCCCTCGGCGACTACGTGGCCGGCCCCAACCATGTGCTGCCCACGGGCGGCAGCGCACGTTTTTCCTCGCCCCTCGGCGTCTATGATTTCGTCAAGCGGAGCAGCCTCATTCACAGCAGCCCCGCCGGCGCCGCGCGACTGGGGCAGATCGCCGAACGGCTCGCCCTGGGCGAAGGCCTGACCGCCCATGCCCGTTCGGCAGCCTGCCGCATCCCCGAGGCCGGATCGTGAGCGACAGCGCCACGACCGCCCTGATGCAGGGCCTGCTCCGCCCGGAGCTGCTGGCCAGCAAGGCCTATGCGGTGGCAGACGGTGAGGGGCTCATCAAGCTTGATGCCATGGAGAACCCCTATGGCTTACCGGCGGCCTTGCGTGAACGATGGCTGGAGAGCCTGGCCGACGCGCCCCTCAATCGCTATCCCGACGCACACCCGACCCTCCTCATGGAGGGGCTCAAGGCCCACATCGGCCTGCCTGCCGGAATAGAACTCATGCTCGGTAACGGCTCCGATGAGTTGATCCAGATTCTGGTGACCGCAGTAGCAGGCAGCCGACGCCCCATCATGGCGGTAGACCCCAGTTTCGTCATGTACCGGCTGCTGGCGCAGCAGCTTGGCCTGCCTTTTGTGGGCATTCCCCTGGATGTGGACTTCCAGCTCGACCTTCCGGGCATGCTGGCGGCCATCGCCGCGCAACAACCCGCCGTCATTTTTCTCGACTGGCCCAACAATCCCAGCGGCAGCCTTTTCCCCGAGACCGACCTGGAAGCCATTGTCGCTGCAGCGCCGGGCCTGGTGGTGGTGGATGAGGCCTATCACGCTTTCAGTCAGAGAACCTTTGCCGATCACCTGGGACGCACCCCCAACCTCCTCTTGCTGCGCACCATGTCCAAGGAGGGTCTGGCGGGGCTGCGGCTGGGGATGCTGGCGGGACCCGCCGCGTGGATTCAGGAACTGGACAAGCTGCGCCTGCCTTACAATATCAATGTACTCACCCAGCGCAGTGCGTCCTTCTACCTGCGTCACACCGAAGTGCTGAATGCCCAGGCCGAAGTTCTGCGTGTCGAGAGGGAACGGCTCTTCAAGGCCATCAGTGCCTGCGGTCTTTCGGTCTGGCCCAGCGCCGCCAATTTCCTGCTCTTTCACGCCCCGGGGCGGGCAGCGGTGCTGTTCTCAGGCCTGCGCGCGGGTGGAGTGCTCATTAAAGCCTTTACAGGCCACCCTCGCCTCGGCGAATATCTACGGGTCAGTGTCGGCACTCCCGCTGAAAATGACCGCTTTCTGGCCGTACTGGAGTCCTTACTGTGAATCCGCGCCAAGCCGAGGTCGAAAGAAACACCCTCGAAACCCAGATCCGTGTCACCCTGAATCTCGATGGTTCCGGGCAGGCCGACCTGCACACCGGATTACCCTTTCTTGACCACATGATCCACCAGATCGTCCGTCATGGTCTTTTCGACATGCGCATTCGGGCTCAGGGCGATCTGGATATCGACGCTCACCACACGGTGGAAGACATCGGCATCACCCTCGGTCAGGCCTTTGCCCGCGCCGTGGGGGACAAGGTCGGCATCCAGCGCTATGGCCATGCCTACGTGCCCCTTGACGAGGCGCTGTCGCGGGTGGTGGTGGACCTTTCCGGTCGCCCCGGACTGATCTTCGCCGTCGAATTCCCCCGCGCCCAGGTCGGGGACTTTGATGTGGATCTCTTTCATGAGTTTTTCCAGGGCTTCGTCAACCACGCTCAGGTAACCCTGCATCTGGATACCCTGCGCGGCAGCAATACCCATCACATCGCCGAGACCATCTTCAAGGCCTGTGGACGTGCCCTGCGCATGGCGGTCGCCCCTGACCCGCGCATGGCGGGCACCGTGCCCAGCACCAAAGGCACCCTGACCCTATGAATGCAGCGGCGACACGCGTCGGTATCGTCGACTATGGCATGGGCAACCTCTACTCGGTGGCCAAGGCCGTAGAGCATTTGGGCGGCAAGGCGATCATCAGCGGCCGGGGCAGCGAACTGGCCGCTACGGACCGTATCATCTTCCCCGGCGTCGGCGCCTTCGGTGACTGCATGGCGGCGCTGGAGGCGCGGGAGCTCAGCGACTTCATCCGCACCGCGGCGCAGACCCGGCCCTTTCTCGGCATCTGCCTCGGGATGCAGATGCTCATGGACAGCAGTACGGAGCATGGCGAACATGCCGGACTCGGTCTGCTGCCGGGGCGGGTGATTGCTTTCCCGGAAGAGGCTCTGCGAATGGCCGACGGCCGGCGCCTGAAGATCCCGCACATGGGCTGGAATGAACTGCATCAACAGATGGAACATCCGCTGTTTGCCGGCGTTCCCCAGAACGCATGGTTTTATTTCGTCCACTCCTTCTATGTGGAGCCCTCTGCCCCCGGCATACTCGCGGCCTCCAGCGATTATGTCCTTCCTTTCTGTGCGGCGCTCGCTGCGAACAACC
>JAKCBU010000086.1 GCA_021839095.1 Pseudomonadota bacterium
GGTGCGCTGCGTGAAGGCGCGACCATGGTAGCCGGGGATCTGCGTCATGACACCTGATTTAAACACTGAATTTGCCGGTATCCGTTCACCCAACCCCTTCTGGCTGGCCTCGGCGCCGCCCACGGATCGCGCGGTGAATGTGCAGCGGGCTTTCACGGCGGGGTGGGGCGGGGTGGTGTGGAAGACGCTGGGCGTCGATCCGCCGGTGGTGAACGTCAGTGGCCCTCGCTATGGTTTTTGGCAGGGCGATAATCGCCGGGTGCAGGGTTTCAGCAATATCGAACTGATCAGCGATCGTCCCATCCGGATCAATCTGCGGGAGATTGCGGAGATCAAGGCGCAGTGGCCGGATCGGGCGGTGGTGGTGTCGGTGATGTTCCCGCTGGAGGCGTCGGTATGGGCGGAATGGCTGCCGCGCATCGAGGCCACGGGCGCCGACGGGATTGAGCTCAATCTGGGTTGTCCCCATGGGATGTCGGAGCGCGGCATGGGCTCCGCCATGGGGCAGGCGCCGGAACTGGTCGAGAGGGTAACGTGCCTGGCCAAGGCGCATACGCGCCTGCCAGTGATCGTCAAGCTGACGCCCAACGTGACCGATATCACCTGGAGCGCGGCGGCGGCGCGGGCGGGTGGCGCCGATGCGGTATCGCTGATCAATACCATCAACTCTATCGTCAGCGTCGATCTGGAGCGGATGGCCCCCATGCCGACCGTGGATGGCAAAGGGACCCATGGCGGCTACTGCGGGCCGGCGGTCAAACCCATAGCCCTGAACATGGTGGCGGAAATCGCTCGACACCCCACCCTTGCCGGCCTTCCCATCTCGGGCATCGGGGGCGTCAGCGACTGGCGCGGCGCTGCCGAGTTCATGGCGTTGGGTGCAAGCAATGTTCAGGTGTGTACGGCGGCGATGCTCTATGGTTTTCGCATGGTCGAGGATCTGGTGGGCGGCCTGCGGAGCTGGATGACCGGGCAGGGTCATACCCGCTTGGAAGACTTTATCGGGCGGGCGATTCCCAACGTCCGCGACTGGAGCCAGCTCAATCTCAATTTTGTCACGAAAGCTAAAATTGACGCTCATCGCTGCATTGGTTGCGGGCGCTGTTATATCGCCTGTGAGGATACTTCCCATCAGGCCATTGGGCGCGTCGCGGATACCGGACGTTACCAGGTGCGTGCCGAAGACTGTGTCGGCTGTAATCTTTGTGTTGCGGTCTGCCCGGTCAGCGATTGCATCAGCATGGAAACCCTGGACAGCGGTGTCGATCCACGGACGGGTGTTCCCATCACCACGCAGCCCATGAACTGGGCGCAACACCCCAACAATCCGGTGGCACCGTGCCTGAGTGGCGAACGCCAGGGAGACTAGCCGATGTCACTACTGATCAGAAACGGGACCGTGGTCAATGCCGACCGGAGTTTTGCCGCCGATGTGTATTGCGAGGCGGGAAAGATCGTCGCCGTCGAACCGGGGCTTGGTGCGTCACAAGGAACGGAGATCGTCGATGCCAGCGGCTGCCTGGTCCTGCCCGGCGGCATTGATCCCCACACCCATATGCAGTTGCCCTTCATGGGCACGGTCGCCAGCGAGGATTTTTTCAGTGGCACGGCGGCGGCACTGGCGGGCGGCACCACCATGATCATCGATTTTGTCATTCCCCATCCCGGCGAGCGTCTCCTGGATGCCTACCATAAGTGGCGCGCGTGGGCGGAGAAGAGTTGCGCCGACTACTCCTTCCATGTCGCGATCACCTGGTGGGACGAATCGGTGTATGAAGACATGGGGACTCTGGTGCGCGACTGGGGGGTCAACAGCTTCAAGCATTTCATGGCCTATAAAGGGGCCATCATGGCCGACGATGGCGTGCTCACCCAGAGTTTCCCGCGCGCGCTGGCCCTGGGTGCGCTGCCGACGGTGCATGCCGAAAATGGCGAACTGGTCGACTATCTGCAAAAACTCTTGCTGAAAAAAGGCATCATCGGTCCGGAGGGGCATCCCCAATCGCGCCCCCCCAAAGTCGAAGGAGAGGCCGCGCAACGGGTTATTCAAATCGCGGGTATTCTCGGCGTGCCTATCTATTTGGTCCACAATTCGGCCATCGAATCCGTGGACGCCATTGCGCGCGCGCGCCGTCAGGGGCAGCGGGTCTTCGGCGAATGCCTGACCCAGCATTTACTGATTGACGAATCGGTGTATTACGACAAGGACTGGAAGCGCGCCGCGGCGCACGTCATGAGCCCACCCTTCCGTCCGCGTCCGCATCAGGAAGCCCTGTGGGAGGCCTTGAGCGGCGGTATTCTGCAGACCACCGCGACCGATCACTGCTGCTTCTGCGGGAATCAGAAGGCCATGGGTCGGGAGAATTTCGCGCGGATTCCCAACGGCACCGCCGGTATCGAGGATCGGATGGCGGTGCTCTGGCATCACGGCGTGAATAGGGGGCGCCTGACGGCCAACGACTTTGTCGCGCTGACTTCGACGAATGCGGCCCGGATTTTTAACATTTATCCGCGCAAGGGAGTGATCCAGGCGGGCGGCGATGCCGATATCGTCGTCTGGGATCCGCAATCGCGCCGGACGATTGCCGCGGAAACCCAGCATCAGCAGGTCGATTTCAACGTGTTCGAGGGTATGGAAGTCAACGGTGGCCCGGTATATACCATCAGTCAGGGGAAAGTGGTGTTCGCGCATGGTCGCCTGCAGGTGGAATCCGGCGCGGGTCGCTATGTTTCGCGTCCGGCGTTTGCCCCCTTCATGCGCGCCCAGCAACAGCACAACGACCGCCACCCGGCCCGGATCGTGAACCGCGGTCGAGCCGTGGGCGTGGCCCTGAAATGAACCTGTTGCCTGGCCCCTGGAAGACCTCCTGGTCGGCAATTGACGTCCCGGAAGGGGCGGCGCTGGCCGGACTGAAGGCGGAGGTGGCGGATTCCCCCCTCTACAATCCGGACCTCGCCCCCGTGGGAGCCGCGGAGCGGACCTGGAACACCTGGAATATCACGGCGCTCTGGATCAGCATGTCCGCCGTCCTCACCACCTACACTCTGGCCTCCGGGTTGATGATGGCGGGGATGACCTGGTGGCAGGCGTTGCTCACCGTAACGCTCGGCAACCTGCTGGTGCTGATTCCCCTGCTGCTCAACGCCTATGTGGGTGTGCGCTATGGCATTCCTTTCCCGGTTTTTGTCCGCGCATCGTTCGGGACCGTGGGCGCCAAGGTGGCGGCCATGGCGCGCGGTCTGGTGGGTTGCGGCTGGTTCGGTATTCAGACCTGGCTGGGCGGACTGGCGCTGTCGGCACTGATGAGTCATTTCTGGAGCCCGTGGACGCAGATCCGTGGTCATCAGTTGATCGCCTTCGGCCTGTTCTGGATGCTGCAGATGGCCATCGTCCTGCGGGGAATGCGCGCGATCAAGCGCTTTGAAACCATGGCCGCGCCGGTGCTGATCGCACTGCTTTTGCTGCTCTTCCTCTGGGCGCTGATCGCCGGACAGGGTTTTACGGCGGTGTTACGTCACTCGGATCTACTGGCAAAGCCCTCTACGCACACCTTCTGGGAAATATTCTGGCCCGGTCTCGCCGCTAATGTAGGCTATTGGGCGACCCTGAGTCTGAATATCCCGGATTTCACCCGCTTCGCCCGCTCGCAGAAGGCGCAGATACTGGGGCAGTCCATCGGTTTGCCGCTGGGGATGATGGGCACCAGTTTCATCGGCATTTTTGTGACGGCCGCGGCCATGGGTATTTTTCATAAAACCCTGTGGAATCCCATCACGCTGATTCCGGCCATCAGCCAGAACGGCTGGATTCTGGTGATCGCCATGGGGGCCATTTTACTGGCGCAAACCAGCATCAACATGGGTGCCAATGTGGTCTCCCCCTCCAATGATTTCTCCAATCTGGCACCCCAGGCGATCAGTTTTCGGGCGGGCGGCATCATCACCGGGGTGATGGGGATTTTGATGTGCCCCTGGCTGCTCATGGAGCATGCCTCCGCCTATATTTTCACCTGGCTCGCGGGCTACGGTAGTCTGCTCGGCGCTATCGCCGGGATCATGATCACCGACTACTGGTGGGTGCGCCGGCGTCAGTTGTCGTTGCGCGATCTTTATCTCCGGGATGGTGTCCATCCACGCTGGAACGGCTGGGCTTTCGTCGCCATGGCCATCGCCATTCTGCCTATCCTGCCGGGTTTCGTGGCGGCGGCGCAGGCCCCCGGCGGAATCGTCGCGCACCCCGGATTTTTCGATCGACTCTACGTCTACGGCTGGTTCTGGACCTTTTCAGTGGCTGGTTTCAGTTACGCGGGGCTCCAGCATTTTCTGGGCAATGCCGGTATTCGCCGCGGCAAGTCGGAACCAAGACCTGAGGGTGTGGCGCATGACTGAAGCGGCGAATTTGGAGACCCCTCATGTGGAAACCTTGGGGGTGGCGCCAGTCCCCGGCGGGGACCGTACCATGCGCCCCGGTATGTTATTTCTGATCTGGGCGTTGGCCTCCGCCTCGGCAACGACACCGGTGATTGGTTTGCTACTCCATGGTGTCGGACTGTGGAATTTCGTCCTGATCGTATTGCTCGCCACCGGTATCGGGCTGATACCGGCGATGCTGCTATCGCATATGGGCCGTCAGACCCCCATCATCTCCATGGTGATGGCGCGGCGTACTTTCGGTATCGGGGGCGCCACCCTGCTGGCTATTTTATATACCATCCTCGGTGCCGGGTGGTTCGGCCTGAATACGGACGTCGGCGGGAATATTCTCGACACCTTGTTTCCGGGTTTTGGCATACTCTGGTATATCGTTTTGGGTGTGCTGCAAATTGTTCTGGTATTTTTTGGCATGGAGATGCTGGAAAAGTTTTATCAGTACACGGCCCTGCTTTTTCTGCTCTGCTATGCCGTGCTGGTCTATTATCTGTTTACCCAACATCCTTTCGTCCTTCCGGTAGCGACGCATCGTGTGGATTGGGGCAAGGATATCGATTGGG
The DNA here is from genome assembly GCA_021839095.1 of Pseudomonadota bacterium. The sequence goes on from JAKCBU010000086.1 coordinate 4,992, forward strand.
TGTTGAGTTTCAGTCTGCTGGCCTGGGCCTATGATTTCCCCACGGTCACCCGTTTTTGTGTTCCATGGACTGCACAGGAAAAACCCTCAGACCGGGCGCTTTACTTGCTTTCCCCCGCCATCGGCGTGATGTCCGCGGTATTTTTCATGGGCCTCTTGGGTCTGGTATCGCTGCAGATGACGGGGGACTGGAATATCGCCTTGCTCGGTAAAAACCTTCCATTCTGGGGAGAAGTCTCCGCTATCGGGGTGATTCTCGCCATCGCCCATACCAACGCCATGAACTTGTATCCAGCGGTGACCAAGCTGCTTGCCGTCATCAGTGTCGCTGGCAAACCACATCGGTTTATGCAGCCTGCCATCGTCATTCTGCTCGGCGTTTTCGCCACTCTGCTGGCAATTGCGGGGATTCTGAATCTTATCGAGGGGTTTCTTTCCATGCTGGGATCTTTGCTTTTCCCCTTCAGCTTCATTCTGGTGATCGACTGGTTTCACGGCAAGCACTATAACGATGCCATTTCCCTATTTTATCAACGAGCCCATACCTGGACAGATTATTTTCTGTGGCCAGCACCCTGGGCGCTCGGCGCGTTGATCTTCGGGATTATACTGGCACAGTTGGGCGTTCTAATCGCCCCGGCACTCATCCATATATTGCCCTGGCAGGTGTGCTCCGCCCTGATGACCGCGGTGATTTATTACAGCGGCCTCCGCGTTATGGAACAACGTGTGCAACGGAGAAAAATGGCATGAACCGTCCCCT
>JAKCBU010000087.1 GCA_021839095.1 Pseudomonadota bacterium
GGCGGCCAAGTTCTAAAGCTGGATGAGTGTAAGCGCTTCCTGCGAATGTTGTGGATGGAGCACAATATCAGGCAGCGCTACCCCGTGCGCGCGCAAGATCGGAATAACCATCCCTTAACCACAACTCCGGCAGCGCCTCCAAAATTTCCCGCACCAGTGCCGGTCCCCGGAAAACCAGCCCGCTATAGATCTGCAGCAGGCTGGCTCCCGCCCGGATCTTGGCATAGGCATCCGCCGCGCCGAGGATGCCACCAACGCCGATGATGGGTATCCGCCCCTGGGTTGCCCGATAGAGTTGGGCAATGACGGCAGTGGACCGATCCCGCAATGGCGCTCCACTCAGTCCCCCGCTTTCGGAGAGTTCGGGTTGGGAGACCGGGCGTTCTATAGTGGTATTGGTGGCGATGAAGCCATCCACCAGCGGTTCCGTGCCGTGGGCCAGGGCGCTGATTAGCTGGATATCCGTGCCCTGCAGGTCCGGAGCGATCTTCAGCAGCAGGGGCAGGGATGGGCGCTGTTGCTGTGCGGCCAGACGCTGGTTGGTTGCATCCAGAGCGCTGAGCAACTTCCCTAACGCCTCCTCCCGCTGTAGCAGGCGCAAACCCGGCGTATTGGGCGAACTGACATTGACGCTCAGGTAGTCCCCATAGGGGAAAAGGATCTCCAGCGCGGCGATGTAGTCGTCCTGGGCCCGTTCCAGCGGGGTATCCTTGTTTTTGCCGAGATTGATGCCGATGGGGATCGGATGGTGGGGTAGGGCCGCCAGCCGCCGGGCCACGGCCGTGGCGCCCTCGCCGGGAAAGCCCATGCGGTTGATGACGGCCTGCGACGCCGGATAACGAAAGATCCGTGGCCGCGGATTGCCCGGCTGCGCGCGCGGGGTCACGGTGCCGATCTCGATGAAGCCGAAACCCAGAGCCGGGAGGGCGGCGGCGGCGCGGGCATCCTTGTCATAGCCCGCGGCCAAGCCGACCGGGTTGGGAAAGTGCAGACCCCAAAGGTCTTGTGCGAGTCGCGGGTCGGAAACAGCATAGTGCTTGGCGAGATGTGCCATGCTGCGTGGCATGTGCCCAAGCGCTTCCAGCGCGGTGATGCTCAGGGTGTGCGCGCGCTCCGGGTCCAGCGCAAAAAGCAGGGGGCGGAACAGATCGTAGCTCATGCCCAATCTTTCGGTGTGAGGAAGTCCGCTTTGAGACGTGCTTCGGCGCTGTCCGCCTCGTCCTGCCTGTCGTAGACCCATGCGGCTAGAGGGGGCAAAGACATGAGGATGCTTTCTGTTCGCCCCCCGGATTGCAAGCCGAAAAGGGTGCCGCGGTCATAGATGAGATTGAATTCGACGTAGCGTCCCCGGCGCAAAAGCTGGAATTGTCGTTCGCGCTCGCCGTAAGGCGTGTCCCGCCGTCGGGCGGCGATCGGCAGATAACTGTCGAGAAAACAATTGGCCACCTCTTCCCAGAAAGCTTGCAGGAGATCCGCATCGCCATTGAGATCGTCGAAGAAGATGCCGCCGACGCCGCGCATTTCCTGACGGTGCTTGATGGTGAAATAGTCATCGCACCAGACTTTGAAGCGCGGATAAAAGCTGGGATCATGCCGATCGCAGGCCGCCTTGAGGGTACGGTGGAAATGTTTGGCATCTTCCACGAAACCATAGCTGGGGGTGAGGTCGGCGCCGCCACCGAACCACCATACCGGTCCTGCCGAGAAAAAGCGGTAGTTCATATGAACGATGGGGACATAGGGGTTACGCGGATGCAGCACCAATGAAACGCCGATGGCGGAGAAGGTCTGACCGGCCAGTTCGGGACGGTGGGCGGTCGCCGAGGGGGGTAACTGATCGCCGTTGACCTTGGAGAAGTTGACCCCGCCCTTTTCAATGAGGGCGCCATCCGCCATCACCCGGGTACGACCGCCACCGCCGCCTGGCCTTTCCCAGTGATCTTCGCGGAATTTTGCCGCGCCGTCCGCCGCTTCCAAGGCGTCGCAGATACGATCCTGTAAGTCGCGGAGAAAGGTTTCTATTTCGTCTAAGGATGGCTGTTGCATGTTTCACTCCCGTAAGATCCGGCCACTGCGGGCATCGACGATGCGGCTGGGACGGCGTCGGCCTCCCAGCCGGGCTGGCAGTACCCACAGGGAGCGGCCAAAGTAGCGGTACACAGTACGCAGATCCCGGGCCGGTCGCTGACCCGCCGGATTGGCGCTGGTAGAGACAATAGCGTCGCCCAGGGCGCGGGACAGCACGGCGATGGCCGGATGGGTGCTGACGCGCACGGCAATGCCCTCATGGTGTCCGCGTATCCAGAATGGGGCTTTGGGCGCGGCGGGGCACACCAGCGTCGTGCCAGGCCAGAATCTTGTCAACAGTTCCGCATCGATATCTTGGGCAGACCAGTAACGCCGGGTTTCCGCCGTTCGCCCGGCGGCGAGCAGGACCCCTTTTTTCTGCGGTCGTCCCTTCAGGGACAGAATCCGGCGCAAGGCACGGCGCTGGCGCGGGGCACAACCCAATCCCCAGACGCCCTCCGTAGGATAGGCGATGATTCCGCCGCGCCGTAGACGCGCTACCCCCTGGCGAATGTCCTGACGGCGTGGATAGCGCGGTAGCATCAGCCGAAAACCCGCTCAGGTCCGGTGCAGGCCGCGGTGACCGATGTCTCGCCGATGCTGCAGGCCGGGCCAGTGGATATCGGCGACAGCGGCATAAGCCCGCTGTTGCGCAATCGCCAGACTGTCTCCCAGCGCCGTGACACCAAGCACCCGCCCCCCCGCCGTGATGATCGTGTCGTCGCGTGTCGCGGTGCCGGCATGAAAAATTTTGACGGCATCCCCGTGCGCGGCGCTCAGACCGAGGATCGGGTCATCGGCACGCGGGTGCTCGGGATAACCGGCCGCCGCCAGCACCACACAGAGGGCGGTACGGCTATCCCAGCCGAGCGTCTTGGGCAGCGGATCGCCGCGGGCCGCGGTGAGTAGCAGGGTATAAAGATCGGAACGTAACCGCATCATTAACGGTTGTGTCTCCGGATCGCCCAACCGGCAATTGAACTCCAGCACTTTGACTCCGGCGGGTCCGATCATCAGGCCCGCATAGAGAAAACCGCGGTAGGGCGTGCGATCCGCCATCAAACCCTGTGCCGCGGGGCGCATCACTTCACGCAGCACGCGCTCGCTTGTGGCGGTGTCGAGGATGGGGGTCGGGGAATAGGCACCCATGCCGCCGGTATTGGGACCCCGATCGCCGTCCAGCAGGCGCTTGTGGTCCTGCGATCCGGCCAGTGGCAGGACCTGGCCATCCGCCACTATGGCGATGAAGCTGGCTTCTTCACCCTCCAGGAATTCTTCGATGACAATGGGGCCCCATTGGAGAAAGCGATGCACGGCGGCCTCCGCTTCCGCACGCTCCACAGCCACGACGACCCCTTTGCCTGCCGCCAGACCATCGGCCTTGATCACCACGGGCAACGGATGAGCGCGCAGGTAGTCCAGTGCCGGGCCGCGCTCCGTAAAATGCCCGTAACGGGCGGTCGGGATGCCATGCCGCTTCATGAAGTCCTTGGCGTGCGCCTTGCTCCCTTCCAGCATGGCGCCCGCGGCGTTAGGGCCGAATACCGGGATGCCGGCTCGGCGCAGGGCGTCACCCACTCCGGCCACCAATGGGGCTTCTGGACCGATAACCACCAGCGCGACGCCCAACGCATGAGCAGCGGCCACCACCTGATCCGCATCCGTCGGTGTGAGTGCCAGATTGTGGACTTTGGCTTCCGCCGCGGTGCCGGGATTGCCGGGCACGCAGTACACTTCCGCCACTTCTGCCGACTGCGCCAGCTTCCAGGCGATGGCGTGTTCGCGACCGCCACCCCCGAGGACCATGATCTTGGCATCCATCGGTATCCCTTCCTCAACCATGCCGGAAATGGCGCACGCCGGTGAAGATCATGGCGATGCCGTGTTCGTTGGCGCTGGCGATGACCTCTGCGTCGCGAATGGAGCCACCGGGCTGGATGATCGCCTTTACACCCGCGGCTGCGGCCGCATCGACGCCATCGCGGAAGGGAAAGAAAGCGTCGGAAGCCAATGCCGCGCCGTGCAAATCGAAGCCCAGATCCAGGGCCTTGGCCGCGCCGCATTTGGCGGCGTCCACTCGGCTCATCTGTCCCGCGCCGATGCCAATGGTCTGGCCTTCGCGGCCATAGACGATGGCGTTGGAACGCACATACTTACCGACCCGCCAGACAAAGGCCAGGTCGCGGGACTCCTGTGCCGTCGGTGCGCGTTCGGAGACCACCTTCCAGTCCGTTTCCGCTTCCATGGCTTGGTCAAAGTCTTGCACCAGCAGGCCGCCGCGCACGCGTTTGTAATCCCAGCCGCCGCGCCGCCAGGCGCGGCCGTCATCGAAGGCGAGCACTCGCAGGTTTTTCTTTTTGGCCAGAATGGACCGGGCATCGGGCGAAATGGCGGGCGCCAGTACCATCTCGACGAATTGGCCGCTCATGAGTTCGGCGGTCTGTGCATCCAGTGGCCGGTTACAGGCGAGGATGCCGCCAAAGGCGGATACCGGATCGCCCGCCCACGCGCGCTGATAGGCGCTGAGTAGATCCGGCCCCACGGCCACACCGCAAGGATTGCCGTGCTTCACCACGCAACAGGCGGGTTCGGCAAATTCCATCACCAGCGCGACGGCGGCATCACCGTCCCCGATATTGTTGTAAGACAATTCCTTGCCTTGCCACTGACGGGCGTCCGCCAATCCACCGCCGCTGCCGTCGCGGTAGAAGGCTGCGGTTTGATGGGGATTTTCGCCGTAGCGCAGGTCCTGGACTTTCTCAAATTGCAGGGACAGCGTCTGTGGGTAGGCCGTCCGGTTGCCATCGGGACCCAGGCTGGAGAGATAATTGGCAATGGCACCGTCATACCGCGCCGTGTGGGCGAAGACCTTGGTGGCCAGACGGAAGCGGGTATTGGCACCGACGCCGCCATGGCTTTTTTCCATCTCCTGCAGCACGGTCGTATAGTCGTCGGGATCGACGAGGACCGTGACCCCTTCCCAGTTTTTGGCGCCCGCGCGCAGCAGGGTTGGACCACCAATGTCGATGTGCTCGATAGCCTCTTCCAGATTGCAACCGGCGCGGGCGATGGTCTCCGCGAAGGGGTACAGATTGACGCAGAGGAGATCGATCGCGGGAATGCCGTGTTCGGCCATTTGCCGGATATGGTCGCTGTTGTCCCGTTTCGCCAGCAGGCCCCCGTGAATCTTGGGATGCAGGGTTTTGAGGCGGCCTTCCAGCAATTCGGGGAACCCGGTGTAGTCACGGACTTCCTGCACCGCAACACCGTCAGCCATCAACGCCTTGGCTGTGCCCCCGGTAGAAAGTATTTCCACCCCGAAGTCCCGCAGCCGCCGGGCAAATTCTACCACCCCCCGCTTGTCGGAAACGCTGATGAGCGCCCTGGTGATTTCTCCCATAAATCCCGCCATCCCTGAAAAAGTTGCCGTTTAGACCAGCCCGCTTGATCTACCTAAAATAAAAAAGGCACGATCAGGAGACCTGTCGTACCCAAACCTCCTGATGGAGGGAGCGTTCTGATTTCCCGATGACGCTGGTACAGCAGCAACGAGAAAGTCTGTATTGTAAGAGAGCCGCCGCCGCTATGCAAGCACGATCGCCGGTGGTGTTGACAATTCCGGCAACCACTCCGTGAATGGGCCGGGTGGCTGGACGGGGCACGGGGTAGACTGTCA
>JAKCBU010000088.1 GCA_021839095.1 Pseudomonadota bacterium
GCGCCATAACTGCGGCCAGCGCCAAGTAGCGGGCTGATTGACCCGTCTGGACAATTCTTCAGCGGATTCTTTACGTTCGGAATAACGGTCCAGCAGGTATTCTCCGTGCCCTCTTAACAGCAGGGTGAACTTCATCAGTTCTTCCATCACGTCTACCAGACGATCATAGTAAGGCGAGGGCTTCATCCGTCCGGTATCGTCAAATTCCAGAAAAGCCTTGGGCACCGAGGACTGGTTGGGTATCGTGACCATCCGCATCCATCGTCCCAACACGCGCATCTGGTTCAAGCTATTGAACGACTGGGAACCGCCGCAGACCTGCAAAATCGCGAGGGTTTTACCCTGGGTGGGGCGCAGCGCTCCGGAATTGAGGGGGATCCAGTCGATCTGAGATTTGAATACGCCGGACATGGCACCATGCCGCTCCGGCGAACACCAGACCTGTCCCTCGGACCACGAAACCAAGTCCCGCAATTGCTGCACTTTCGGATGAGTGGCCGGAGCATCGTCGGGTAGGGGTAAACCCGCCGGATGGAAAATCCGTGTTTGCGCACCAAAATGTTGCAGCAGACGCTCGGCCTCCTCCGTGAGCAGGCGGCTGTAGGAGCGCTCCCGGTTGGAGCCATACAGCAGGAGAATGCGCGGCGCATGTGACGCCCCGTCAGTGCCTTGCCAGTGCCGTGGGTCCGGTATCTGTAAAAGACGATCCTCCACATGAGGAAGTTTCTCCAACATTTCCTTTTCTCCTTCTGGTTTCAAGCCAGGGGTAACCACCACGCCAGTGCCAGCAGCGTGACCAGCAGTACCGGCGGGGTGATGAGCAAACCCGTCCTCATGTATTGCCCCCAACTTACGGTCACGCCTTTACGGCCCAGCACATGCAACCACAACAGGGTTGCGAGGCTGCCGATGGGGGTGAATTTGGGACCCAGATCACAGCCGATGATGTTGGCGTAGATCATGATTTCCCGCAGCATGGGATCGGTGCTTGCCGGCAGTTGATGAATGGCGAGGGCCCCCACCAGTACCGCGGGCATGTTGTTCATGATGGAAGACAGGAAAGCCGCCAGGAAACCGGTCCCCAGAGCCGCCGCCACCGTGCCATGACTGGTGAACCAGCGCAAGGTCATTGCCACATAATCCGTGAGTCCGGCGTTGCGCAGGCCATAGACCACCAGATACATGCCCAGGCTGAACACCACAATCTGCCAGGGCGCTTCATGCAGCACTTTGCGCACGGAGATTCGCGTTCCCCGCCCCCCCTGCAGCCAGCGCCCGGCCAAGGCCAGCAGGGTCAAGGCGCCGGCACCGGTCACCACGGAAACCGGCACCTGCCATTGGGCGGTAACGAAATAGGCAACGAGGAGTAGGATGAGCACCGGAAAACTGGCTCGGAAAACCAGAGGGTCCTTGATGGCGGAGATCGGCTGCGGTAGGTCGCGGAGGGGATAATGGCGGGGTACCGAACGCCGGAAATAGAGCCAGAGCACCGCCAGAGTCGCCGCCAAGGCCACCAGATCCACCGGTACCATGACTCGCGCATAGCGATCGAAGCCGATGTGGAAATAATTGGCGCTGACGATATTGACCAGATTGGAAATCATCAGGGGCAGGCTGGTGGTGTCGGCCACGAAACCGGTAGCGATGACGAAGGCGAAGGTGGCGGCTGGGGTGAAATCCAGGCGGAGCAGGATGGCTATGACGATGGGGGTGAGGAGGAGTGCCGCGCCGTCATTGGCGAACACCGCCGCGATGGCCGCCCCCAGCACGACGATGAGTGGAAACAGCAGGCGTCCATGACCGTCACCCCAGCGAGCCACATGCAAGGCCGCCCAGTGAAAGAAGCCGGCTTCATCCAGGACCAGGGAGATGATGATCAATGCCACAAAGGTGAAGGTGGCATCCCAGACGATATGCCAAACAATGGGAATGTCGCTCCAGGTGATGACCCCGGTAGCCAACGCGAGCGCGGCACCGCCCATGGCGCTCCAACCGATGCTTAACCCCCTGGGTTGCCAGATGACCAGAGTCAGGGTGACGAGAAAGATGAACAGGGCCAGCATGGATCAGACATCTCCAGAGCAAATGATCAGCACGTAGTCTTGACGAGAGGTGAATACATGTCAATACTACAAATAACGTTCGTGGATTATGTCATGGAAGCATCACAAGACCCTGGTCAAATCGTTGCCCGTCTGGAAGCCCTTGCTTCGCCGGTGCGCTTGGAGATTTTTCGTTTATTGGTGGAACAGGAGCCCACGGGCTTGGTTTCCGGGGAAATTGCCGAGCGTCTGGACCAGTCTCATAACGGCATCTCTTTTCATCTGAAGAGCCTGCAGCACGCGGGACTGGTGACGGTACAGCGTGAGGGCCGTTATCAACGCTATCGTGCCGCCATGCCGGTGGTGCGCGCGCTCGTGGCATACCTCACAGAAAACTGCTGTAGCGGCGCCCAAGACTGCGGACTGTCCACGGCGACCGAATCTATCCCGCCTTTGACCTGACAAGGAACCCAGTGATGAAAATTCCGGAAATTCTTTTTCTTTGCACCGGCAATTCCTGTCGGTCCATTCTGGCCGAGGCTACTTTCAACGCCCTCGCCATGCCTGCCCTGCATGCGGGGAGTGCGGGCAGTCATCCGACCGGGTATGTGCATCCGCGTGCCTTGGCGCTGTTGCAGCGCGAGGGAATCCGTACCGAAGGCATGCACAGTAAATCCTGGGACGATCTCAAAGAAACACCGGATATTGTCATTACCGTCTGTGCCAGCGCCGCTGGTGAAACCTGTCCCGCCTATCTTGGACCCGCCCTGCGGGCGCACTGGGGCGTGGAAGACCCGGCCAAGGCCGAAGGTGGCGAAATGGAGATTCAGGCTGCTTTCGACATCACCTATCGCATTCTGCGCCATCGCATCGAAGCGATGCTGCGGTTACCCGTCGCGGAGTTGCTGGGGAAAGATCCTTCAACGCTGCGTAGAGAACTGGAGCGCATCGGCGCTCTGGAACCGCAGCCCGCCTGACTATTTTCAGTCCCGTTCGTCGATCGAGGGCGCCGCCGCCGGAGGAGCAGTCAACGCCAGGATGCGATCGCCGCTCGCCGGGGCAATGGTCTCGCCTGCCTGCAGCACGTGCAGGCTATGCTCTGCAGTGACCACGAAGAGGGGCAGGAAATCCTGCTTGTTATACTGCTTCTGATAGGCGTCCCAGGAAAGGTCATCGTTCAGGAGCGTGGTCTGGATTCGCCAACCGCTCTCCAATAGTTGCGAGAGCCGTGCGTAGGTCACCTCTCCATCAAACAGATAGCGCCCGCGGTAGGGCGCTGCCACCTGCTGTCGATCGCTCCCGGTCATGGCGCTTTTGTCGGTCAGGATAAAGACGTGGTCCAGGCCGAACTCCGGTTTGTAACGCATACTGGCAATGATGTTGAGGGCGTGGTCTTCGGCCAGACCGAGCATGTAGCCAAAGTCGAGCAGATCGAGATGACGGTCTGCTTGCACGGAAACAGGATGGGCGTAAAAGGTGTTGATGCGAGCCGCGCGCGCCATGCGGATTTGCATGTAGTCGTTATCTAGCAATAGACAGGCGAAGCCCGCCTGATCCAGGGCCTTGGCAATGGCCCGCGCGACAGGATTGGCCCCGATGATGAGGATGCTCTGTGGTTCTTTCTCATCCACATTCAGTAGCTTGGCCAGAGGTCTGGCAGTGAGGCTGGGCAGAAGAACGCTGGCGATGATGACCGCGAAGGTCAGGGGAACGAAGAGCGCGGCATGGGGATAGCGGACCGCCTGCAAGGTTTGTCCGAGCACCGCCGCAGTGGCTGCGGCGACGATGCCACGCGGTGCAATCCAGGCGACGAGGACACGTTCCCGCCAGTTCAGCTCCGATCCCCAGGAAGCGAGAGCGACCTTGATGGGTTGAGAGACGATTTGAATGACTACGAGTAAGCTGAGCCCAGGTCCGAGCACCGCACGAATCTCCGTGAGATGCAAGCGCGCCGCCAGAATGATGAAGAGCAGGGAGATCAGCAAGATGGAGAGGCTCTTCTTGAAGTCCAGGATATTGTCCAGGGGTACGTCACGCATGTTGGCGAGTACCATGCCGATGAGGGTGACCGCCAGCAGGCCGGAATCTTTGGCCAGGGCATCGGCCAGGGCAAAGATCATGAGCACGCCCGCCAAGACGAGGAGGGGATGCAGATAGTCCGGCACTACCCGGCGCCGCAGTATCCGCCCCAGGGTGAAGCCACCCGTCACCCCCAGAGCAATGCCCACCGCCACGATGCGCAGAAAGCTCAAACCCGCCTCACCCAGGGACGCGGTAGCGGCGCTATGAGCCACCAGCGCTTCAAATACGATCACGCTGAGCAGCGCGCCGATGGGGTCGATGAGAATGCTCTCCCAGCGCAGCACTTTGGCAATATTGGCATTGGGGCGGACGCTACGCAGGATGGGCGCGATGACCGTGGGGCCGGAGACCACGGTGACCGCGCCAAAGAGGATGGCCATGGGCCAGGGGAAACGCGCGAGCCAGTGGGTGGCGACACTGATGATTGCCCAGGTGCTGAACACACCCAAGCTCAGCAGGCGCTGGATGACCGTGCCGAGGCCGCGGAGTTCGCTCAGACGCAGCGATAGGGCGCCCTCAAAGAGAATGATGGCCACACCCAGGGAAATGGCGGGAAAAAGCAACGATCCGAAAACCTCGTCTGGCCGCAACCAGCCGAGAATGGGTCCGAGTAGGATGCCCAGTATCAACAAAAAAAGAATGGCGGGCAGCTTGACCCGCCAGGCGAGCCACTGGCTGAAGAGACCGATGAATACCAGGCTGGCGACGAGAAAGACAATGCCGAAACTCACCATGGTCCCTGTATAGCACTTCTCGGCGTGATCATGCAATAAAGCCTATAAAACCCGGCATGGGGTTAACGCTGGATACCCAGCACATCATACACGCATAAGCGGAGCGCGTTGCCGGCGAGATCCAAAAAGGCGAAACTGTCACTCTTCTTTTCCGCGCCAGGACTCTTATCTGCAATGCCAAGTGCCGCCTTGAAATAAAGATCGTGTGCATTCAAGAGATTATTTTCTGGTCCCTCGGGAACGGACAAAATATGAAGAAACTTGCGAATGGAACTCTCGCTTTCCACCTGAATGGCGGCAATATCGAGCATGGATGGTATTTGTGATAATGCGCTACGAATTATTCTCTGGCGTACCACCAGCTGGGAATACCAACCTTGTAACGTATGTGGGTATATCGGCTTTTCCGAGAATTCATGGTTTGCCAACCATAGCGCAATCTCCCCATGGGGCATGGGTTTGGCGTAGTGATATCCTTGCAATAAGGGATGCCCCACACTGGCCACCATGTCCGCGATGATCGCGTTTTCCACACCTTCGGCAACACAGCGCAAGTGCAAATCGTCGGCCAGATCGACCAAGACCGACACAAAACGTATGACATCGAGATTGGTGTCCAAAGAGCGGATAAAAGACTGATCGATTTTTATCTCATCGATCGGTAACGTCCGTAATCTTCTCAGAGAAGATTCACCACTACCCACATCGTCCAGTGCGATGCGAAATCCCGATCGTCTCAGCAGATCGATCTGCTCGTACGCCATGGCCTCGTCCAGTATATCCGTTTCCAGAATTTCCAGGGTGATGTGAACGGGCGTTGGTGTGGGATGCGTGGATGTGGAAGGCAGATGGGTCATCCCCCACGCCGCGAG
>JAKCBU010000089.1:0-1749 GCA_021839095.1 Pseudomonadota bacterium
CCGATCTCCCAATACCTCGTTTATTCATTGCACCACAAAACTCGCAAAGTAGACTGCCGCTATGGGTGGATGAGCTCCAGGCTTTGCTGCTTTTAATGCACCGCCATCTGTTTCAAGAATGGTGTTCACCTGTTGTTTTATCTGTTGAAGCAATTGATCACGAACGGCAGGCTCGCTTACTTTATCGGCATGTTGGGCGCTCAGCAACATGAGAATACCATTCCTGATTTCCGGCATAAACGACCTTACCGAGGCCGCGATCGTTGGATCGTAGGTCTTCAACTGAATTTGCACCTGGATGTAATGCGTGCTCCCATCAGCGCTCTGCAAATTGGTGACCAGAGAACCCAGATCAATGAATTTGGTGTTTTTCAGCTTTTCTTTGGCGATCTGCGCCGGCGTCGGTGCGGCCACCGGGCGCACGACAAACCACCATACAACGCTCGCCACCACGGTAAGCAGCACAACGACTGTCCCCATGAGGAGGATGAACCTGCCCCTACCCGACTTCTTTTCTTCTGTCATGGCTTCCCTGCCCTTGTCTACCCCAATGCATACCTGCCGGCACCGATCGCGGATCGACAACACGCGACTTCGGCGTCAATGCGTCTATCTTTCTCCATTCAGCCAGCCAACATGCGCTCAAAATCAACCTGGCCGGAAAAGCTCCCGGAAAGCTCGCTGGAGGAACTCAAAATCACCGTCCATAACCCGCGCAAATCATCGATGATCGGCCGACAGGCGAGAATCGCCTGCGCTTCATTGAAAAGATTGGCGTGTGCCAGCTTGAGCAGCAGGTATCGATACAAACTGTCCAGCCGTAGCAGTTGCTCCGTGGGCAAATCTTCATCCAGATTCACTAATAGATGCTGCACAATCTGCTGCGCGCGCTCCATGGCCGACTTCTTTGCCGCCGCATCCCGCCGTTCAATGGCCACCCGGATACGGCGCATATACTCCACTATCCCTTCCAGACCAAGCAGAATCAATCCATCAGTCGTATCGCCGGGAAGCCCTCGTATGGGATCCACTGTCAACATGAGGGGCAACTGTTGCATTGACACACTCCTCGCCTCTTCCATTGGAAAAGATAACGGCACAGGTCGGCAAATCCTGAAGCAGTTTGCCAAACCAAGAAATGGCAATCCCTTGCCGGACTGCGACGCTGCGCTACGTGGCCATCCCTGCTATAATCCCCAAGGTTCCTGAAGAGGTATTGGCATGGCGTTTGCTTCACCTCTTTCAACAGGAGGTTGTCCCATGAAAGCTCAATTGCTGGACCATGCCCTACCCCATCACGATGCCTACTCCCTGGTGGCGGAAGATAGCTATCTCGCCAGTCTGCTCGCTCTCCATTCCGCCTGGAAAGGATTCTGGCAGGCTTGGTTACGGGAATACTTCCGGGGCAACAAGCTGCCGAGGCAGGCGGAACAAGGTCTTTTGCAGGCGTTGCATGGCCCTGAAACACAGATCCCAGAGACCCAAAGAGCGCACTGGCAAGCCTTGCAGTTGAACTACCACGAGATTCTCCATCAACTGCAGAGCGATTCGGCGAGAACGTCAAAAGATTTTCCCTGCCCGACCCTGGTACCCACCATCGATGCCGCGCTGGCTCTGGAACAGCAATGTTTCGAAGAGATCGTGGCCTACAGTAAAAATCTCGGCGAGATAGATATGCTCACGGGATTACCGAATCGTCGGCGCATGGAGCAGGATTTAATCCGCGAGCAGGCGCTGGTCGATCGCAAA
>JAKCBU010000089.1:1759-5728 GCA_021839095.1 Pseudomonadota bacterium
CGATCTCGCGATGATCGATGTCGATCATTTCAAATCACTCAACGACACCCACGGTCATGCCGCTGGTGACGCCGTGCTGCGGGCTATTGCCCAGAGCCTGCGCTCGGCCTTGCGGCACTACGATGGCCTGTACCGTTACGGGGGTGAGGAGTTTTTAGCGATCTTACCTGGGCTCAGCGAGGAGAGTGCCTTGCTCACGGCGGAAAGACTATGTCGGCACGTTGCAGCCACGCCGCTTCAAACGGTGGACGGTTACCCGCTGCATGTCACCGTTTCCATTGGCATCACTCCGCTGCTTCCCGGGGGGGCGCCCCATGAACGGATGGCCATGGCGGACACCGCGCTGTACCAGGCAAAGCAGGGAGGACGGAATCAGGCGCGCTTGGTATCCTGAAGGTCCGTTCCTTCACCCGCACCTACGTGATTCAGGCAAACTCGTCGATCTGATGCCCCGATTCGTCCCCTCTTTTCTCCCGCTTCGGGCGCGGCTTGGGGCGGGGCGCTTTATCGCGTGCCTCATCGGAGAGGGGGCGCAAAGGTTCCACAGGCTGCGTGCTGTTCCCAGCGGGAGGGATGGGGAATTCTGCCATGGCGTAGAGGCTCCCTGCGCATCATAACCACAATACGGGGTAGACTACCCCAACATCTGCCGGTTTTCTATAAGCGGGTGTTCAGCGGGCGTAGAAGCTCTGCAAACGACTTTCGATCATCTTGGGATTTTCGCCCTCGGCGATGCCCACCAGACCCTCGATGACCATCTCACGCAAATAGCTTTGCCGATGGACCACCCCCTTCAGTTTATTGGAAATGGGCAGGAAAAGCAGATTGGCAGCACCCACCCCATAGATGGTCGCCACAAAAGCCGTGGCGATACCCGCTCCCAGTTTGGCCGGGTCGGCGAGATTCTCCATGACGTGAATCAAACCCAGCACAGCGCCGAGGATGCCAATCGTGGGGGAGTACCCCCCCGCCGACTCGAAAACCTTGGCGGCCTGGCGTTCCATCTCCGAACGGGAGTCCAAATCCACTTCCAAGGTGCTCCGAATTCTGCCGGGCTCAGCGCCATCGACCAGCATCTGTAAGCCTTTTTGCAAAAAAGGGTCACTGACCGTGTCCATCAAACTTTCCAGCGCCAGTAGCCCGCCTTTGCGGGCGGTATTGCTCCACTCCAGGATTTGGGTGATGACGGGTTGAGGATCGGTCTTGGGGGGCAGCACCACCCAAGGAATCATTTTCAGGGATCGAACGAACACAGGCATGGTATATTGCACCATCACCGCGCCGGTGGTGCCGCCGATGACGATGATAAAGGCGGTGAGTTGAAGAATGGAGCTGAGCTTACCGCCTTCCAGAAGCTGCCCGACAAAAACGCCCCCAAACGCCACCACCAAACCAATCACGGTCAGGAAATCCACATCGACTCCCCCGCCCCGAAACAGATTGAAAAGAGGACGTCAGACTCCCGCATCGCACCACTCCCCCAAGGTGGCGCGCAAACGCAGAATCGCCTGCCGCATGATCTGACTGACCCGGGATTCACTGACCTCTAACACATTGCCGATCTCTTTCAGGGTGAGCTCCTCCTGATAGTAGAGCGCCAGGACCAACTGCTCTTTCTCCGGCAACGTGCCGATACCGCGTTGGAGGTCCCGGGTAAACTCCTCAGAAGCCAGCACCGCCTGCATGTCCTCCGTGGCGTCGCGGAGGTAGCGACCGACAAAGGCGTCATTGTCCGTTGCCAGATCCTCGAGATAAAGGATCTGCCCCCCGCTTTCACGCAAAGCGGTCTGATAGGCACTCAAGGTCCAGCCCAATTCCTGGGCGATTTCCTCATCACTAGGGGGATGTCCGAGGGACTGTTCCAGCCGGGCCATGGCCTTGCCGATGGATTGCTCTTTGGCGCGCGCGCGCCGGGGAAGCCAGTCCTGGGCGCGCAACTCGTCAAGGATACTGCCACGAATCCGCATGCTGGCATAATGGATGAATGCCTCGCCCTCCTCTCCGGATTGACTATCGAGGGCATCCATCAACCCCAGCAAACCGGCCTGCATCAGGTCGGCCACATCGATGTTCGCGGGTAAACGCGCACGAATACGCTGGGCGATACGCTGTACCAAAGGCGTATAGCGCGCCACCTGCGCGCTGCGCAATACCCTTCTGTCCACCGCCATGCCAGTGCTCATAGGTCTTGCAGTGCCTTCTCTGCCGATAACAGACGCTCCATGAAGAATTCGATATGGCCGGTGGACCCCGCAGGCAAAGGCCAAGCGCGCACCATTGTCGCAAGGGCGCGCAGGGCTCGGGCGGCAGGACTGTCCGGGTAGAGTTCGACAACGGCACGTTGCGCACGTACGGCGCTGCGCAGCGCGGGGTCCAGAGGAATAGTGCCGACCATCTCCAGACTCACATCGAGGTAACGGTCCGCCACGGTGGCAACACGTTGAAAGAGCGACTGTCCCTCGTGCTGGTCACGGACCATGTTGGGCAGCACGCGGAAACGTCGCACCCCGTGATCGCGGCTGAGGACCTTGATGAGCGCGTAGGCATCGGTGATGGAAGCGGGCTCATTGGAGACCACAACGATGACCTCCTGGGCGGCACGGCTGAAGGTCAGCACATCACCGGCAATACCCGCGGCAAGGTCGATGAGTAGATAATCGACATCGATATCCAGATGACTCACCGCCTGAATCAAACCCGCCTGCGCCTGACTCCCCAGAACCGCCATGTGGGCGATGCCGCTCGCCGCGGGTAGCACCCGGATCCCTTGAGGGCCATCGACCAGGACT
This sequence comes from Pseudomonadota bacterium, assembly GCA_021839095.1. The sequence continues at coordinate 4,549 of JAKCBU010000089.1, forward strand.
TGCTCCATGGTTTTTTCACCGGAAATCACATGGGAAAGATTATAACGCGGACTCAGACCAAGCAGGATATCCACATTGCCAAGACCAAGATCGGCGTCAAGCAATAGCGGTTTGGCGCCCTTCTGGGCGAGGGCGACAGCCAGGTTCACGGCGATATTGGTCTTGCCCACACCACCTTTGCCACTGGCGACAGCGATCACCTTGACCGGCTTTCGCGCACGCATCCTTCTGAGTCCCTCCGCCTGATCCAGCGAGGTCTCCATCCGTGCCGACCCCCGCATTTCAGGCGCCATGATAGCGATTTTGGGTGGCACTGGCCATCGCGCCCCCCTCTGAAGCCGATTGCAAGATACGCAACAGCGCTTCCCATCGGGCCTCGTGGAGATCTTCCGGAACCTTCTGTCCATTACTGTAATAGGCGATGGGCAGATGATGTTGTGCCAACCACTCCAGGGCTCCACCGAAAGCCGGGGTTTCATCGATTTTGGAAAGAATGGCTCCGGCCAGGGGAAGATCCACATAAGGCGCCAGGACCGTCGGCAAACTTTTGCCGCTCGACCCGGCCGGGATGAGGAGAAAACGGTGCGCTTCCGGACCCAGAGCCGCGAGCCAGTGCAATTGTTCCCCCAGACGGGGATCACGCGGGCTCATGCCGATGGTATCGATGAAGATCCAGGGTCGCTGGCTATGCTTCTCCAAGGCATGGAGGAGATCTTCCGGACCCCGGACGACCTCCAGCGGGACGCCGAGAATCCGCGCATAAATCCCCAGTTGTTCAACGCCGGCGATGCGGTAGGTATCCGTGGTGAGCAAGGCAACAGCGTGAGGTCCGTGGCGCAGCACCTGGGCGGCGGCGAGTTTCGCGATGCTGGTGGTCTTCCCCGATCCCGTAGGTCCCAGAATCGCGAAGACTCCGCCTTTCCCCAAGGGGGCGTCGCTCAAACCGATCCGTTCTTCCAACATCGACCGCAAAGGTTCCTCCCAAGCCTCGTCGATGGCCTGCTCGGCGACTTTCGTAGCCCAGTCTGCCGAGAACCCCATATCCGTCAATATCTCGCGGGCGGACTTGCTGGCGCGCGAGTTTCCCCAGCGCTTCTCCACCAATTGTCGCAAGGCCTGAAGTTCATTGCGGAGCGGGGCGGTTTCCGGGACTGCGCCGCCCGCCGCGACGGAGGCCACC
>JAKCBU010000090.1 GCA_021839095.1 Pseudomonadota bacterium
CAGTTCATGGTGCTGCTGGAGATGGCCCGGGTGCTGTCCATGGACGAGATGGCCGCGCTCGCCACGGTGATGACCGGAACCTGACCCATGTCAATGATCAACCCCGTGTGCTCTTTGAGCGATCCCGACTATCGGCGCATCCAGGCCTTCTTGCAGAAAGAGGCGGGCATCACGCTCGGCCCGGCCAAAAAGCCGCTGGTGGTGGGTCGATTGGGAAAACGTCTGCGGGTGCGGGATTGTGGCGACTATGATACTTATTTGCGTCTGCTCGATACCGATGCCGCCGAACGGCAGCAGGCCGTCGATTTACTCACGACCAATGAGACCTACTTCTTTCGGGAGGCCAAGCACTTCGCCTTTCTCGGCGAACAAATCATCCCACAGCGGGCTAAACAGATGGATTTGCGGATTTGGAGCGCCGCCTGTTCCTCCGGTGAGGAGCCCTACAGCATCGCCATGGTATTGGCCGAACGCCGGGGGCGTGGCTGGGAGATCCTGGCCTCGGATCTGAGTACCCGCGTGCTGGCTTCCGCGGCGCGGGGTATTTATCCCCTGGAACGTGCCGAGAAAATTCCCAAAGCCTATCTGAAGCACTATTGCCTGCGCGGTGTGGGTCCGCAGGAAGGGTCCTTCAGCATCGTGCCGGATTTGCGCAAAGCCATACATTTTTCGCAGATCAATCTCAATAGCACACTGCCCCCCGTGGGGGATTTTGATGTGATATTTTTACGCAACGTGCTGATTTATTTTGATCCTTCCGCGAAGAAGGCGATTTGTTCGCGTTTGTTGGCACGCTTGCGCCCCGGCGGATATTTTATCGTGGGGCATTCGGAAAGCCTCAACGGGATTGCCGGGGGATTGCGACTGGTTCAGTCGGCCGTCTACCAGAAGGATTGAAACATGGGGATCGTGGATATCTTTCTGCAACCGGGAGAATGGTATTTCGGAGGTCGGGATACGCGTATCCGGACCTTGCTCGGTTCCTGCATTGCCATCACCCTCTGGCATCCCCGTCTTCAGGTGGGTGGCATGTGCCATTTTCTACTGCCCAGTCGCAGCAATGCACACCCGCCGGCCACGCCGCTGGATGGCCGCTACGGCGACGAGGCGGTAGCCGCCCTGGTGCAGGAGGTGCGCCGTCAACGCACCCATCCCAGGGAATACGCCTGCAAGATTTTCGGCGGCGGCAACATGTTTCGTCGGCAGGGCGGCGATACCCTCACGGAAGCCGGCGACACGACGGAGGGATTTAGTGATGTGTCCCGCAAAAATGTGCGGGCGGCAAGGCAATTGGTGGAGCGGGCGGGTTTCGGTATCGCCGCCTCGCACCTGGGGGGGCAGGGTCATCGCAACCTCTATTTCGAGATCTGGTCGGGTGCGGTGTATTTGAAATTCAGCGGACGCGGGGCATCCGTCCGCGCGGAATGATGATGTTTTCTCCTCTATCCAAAGGGTTGTCATGAAAAAAATACAGGTATTCATCGTGGATGATTCCGCGGTGGTGCGGCAGGTGCTGCAAAGTGCGTTGGTGCAGGATCCGGATATCGCGGTGCTGGCGACGGCCCAGGATCCCCTCTTTGCCTGGGACCGCATGCAACGGCAGTGGCCGGATGTGGTGATTCTCGATATAGAAATGCCCCGTATGGATGGGGTAACCTTCCTACGCAAAATCATGGCGGAACACCCCTTACCGGTGATCATCTGCTCCAGTCTGGCGGAGTCCGGCGCGCAGATCACGCTGGACGCGCTGTCCGCGGGCGCCGTGCAAATCATCCAGAAACCCCATTCCGGTCTGCGCGATTTCCTGCAGAAAGATGCGCAGGAGATCATTCAGGCCATCAAAGCGGCGGCACGGGCCAATCTGCGCAACCTCCGCCCGGCGGCGCCGGCGGGTACCGCGCCGGTCGCGGTGGTCACACGTGATTTGTTACTGCAGAAGAGCACCGAAAAAGTGATCGCCATCGGCACCTCCACCGGTGGAACCCAGGCGCTGGAAGTGTTACTCCGCGCGTTGCCGGTGACCGTCCCTGGTGTGGTGATTGTCCAGCACATGCCCGAAAAGTTCACCGCGGCTTTTGCCGAACGCCTGAACACCATCAGCGCGTTGGAGGTCCGCGAAGCGCGAGATGGTGACCGGGTGTTACCGGGGCGCGCCCTGATCGCTCCTGGCGGCAGGCATATGCGCTTGATACGCAGCGGTGCCCAGTTCGTGGTGCAGGTTTTTGATGGTCCATTGGTCAAACACCATCGTCCCTCGGTCGACGTGCTTTTTCGCTCCGTGGCACAGGCGGCGGGACGCAATGCCTGGGGCGTGATCATGACCGGCATGGGGGATGATGGCGCGCAGGGGCTCGCGGAGATGCATCGCGCAGGCGCGCATACCGTGGCCCAGGATGAAGCCAGCTGTGTGGTTTTTGGCATGCCTAAAGAAGCCATTCGCTTGGGTGGGGTGGATGAAGTCGTCCCCTTGCAGGGCATTGCGATGCGTTTGCCCCGTTTCCTTCCTGGAGGAGCGCCGGCGTGAGCACGGAATCGGGCTTCCCGAATGGGGACGATTCCTCTGCCGTTTGGGGATGGCGTGTTGAAATTCGTACTCGAAGCGCACTATACTCCGCCCAAGCGTTGGGTCGGAGTGTTCCGGCGCCGCGAAGAGGCGCAAAACACCAAAGCCGGTGATTTGCGGCGTCCTACACCGTGGTGTCGTGACTTTCGTGGAGTGTCCACCTCCTCCGCCAATCATCGTCCATCAGCGGACAGTCTCAGGTTTTTCTATGGCGACAAAGATCGGTCCCCTCGCAGTGGTAACTGGTGAACCCCGTCAGGCCCGGAAGGGAGCAGCGGCAGCCGGCGATCCAGGTGCCGGGGTGTGGCTGGTTGGCGTCGCCACCCTATCGTCTCCCCCGTCCGTATGAGCGCTTATCTGGCGTTGGCCCGCCGCTGGCGGCCCCAATATTTTGACGATTTTGTCGGGCAGGAGGCGGTGGTTTCCGCCTTGCGCCACGCGCTGGATTCCGGTCGCATCCACCATGCCTTCCTCTTTACGGGCACGCGGGGCGTCGGCAAAACCACCTTGGCCCGCCTGCTGGCCAAATGCCTGAACTGTGAACGGGGAGTCAGCAGTCAGCCTTGCGGTGAGTGCGGTGCGTGTCGTGGCATCGCCGCGGGCAATTTTGTCGATTTGCTGGAGGTGGACGCCGCGAGCCGCACCCGGGTGGATGAAACCCGCGATCTGCTGGATAACGTGCCGTATGCGCCAAGTGCCGGTCGCTACAAGGTGTATCTCATCGACGAGGTGCACATGCTGTCTAGCCATAGTTTCAATGCATTGCTGAAGACCCTGGAGGAGCCGCCGGAGCATGTGAAGTTCCTGCTGGCGACCACCGACCCGCAAAAGCTGCCGGTGACCATTCTTTCCCGCTGTTTGCAGTTCAATCTGCGGCGGCTGGATATTCCCCTGATTCAAGGGCGATTGCAGCAGATCATGGCGGCAGAGCAGATGCCGGCGGAGGAGGCGGCACTGCAGGTACTGGCTCGCGCCGCCGATGGCAGTCTGCGTGATGCCTTGAGTTTGCTGGATCAGGCGATTGCCCATGGCGGTGGCAAGGTGCTGCGGGAAGGCGTGTTGGCCATGCTCGGGCGGAGTGGCGACGATGCCGTGTTCGAACTGGTCGAAGCCCTGGTGGATGGGGAGGCGGTTCAATTGTTCAGCATGCTGGATGATCATCTGGCCCGGGGCATGGATGGCGCGGGGTTGCTGGATCTGGTCATAGAAGGGGTGCATCGCCTCAGCCTGGCGCAATTTCTGCCGGTGGATCCGGAGAGAGAAGGGGCCGCCACGATCGTCCGCCTGCGCGCGCGCATCAGTCCGCTTACGCTGCAATCCTGGTATTATCTGCTCCTGTCGGCGCGGCGTGACTTTGCCCTGTATCCAGATACGCGCATGGCGCTGGAGATGGCATTTTTACGGATACTGAGTTTCTCCGCCCCGCATCCGGAAGACCCCTCGCACCCCGGCCAGTCCGTCGCCTGTTTCCGGAATCCGGTGGCCGCGCCGGAAGCGGCTGGCATGCCTGTGCCCCCCCCCGCGGAGGGAAATGCTCCGGACAACCCCTTTGCTACGCGCCCTTCCGCCACGCGGGATACCGTCCAGGAACCGCCGCCTCCCGTGCTCGGGCTTTCTGAAACGGCCGCGGAGCCGCCGTCCGCTTCGGATTGGAGTCGCGTACTGGAAACGTTGGCGGTATCCCCCATGGTGAGGCAGTATCTGCGCCATGGCCAAGCGCTGCGCTGCGAACCCGAGGCGGTCGATCTGGCGGTTGAACCCGGCTATTTGCCACTGCTGTCCAAGGCGGAGACGCGGCTCGCCGTGCAGCAGGCACTTGCGAAGCACCTTGGGCGCGAACCTCGCCTGACCATCGTACCGCTCACCCAGGAAACCGGAGTGGGCAGTCTGGCGCGGGAAGAACGGGAACAGGCCGCATCCAGGCAAGCGGCGGCGGAGGCACGGGTCGCCGCTGACCCGCGAATCAATACCTTTCTGGAAGTTCTGGATGCGCGCCTGGAGTGTGTAGAAATAGCGGTTCCCGTCGCGGCGGGAGCATTACCTGTTGGTCGTGCAGCATCAATCGAGGGAGGTGATGGGAAATGAAAGGTGGACTGGGAAATATCATGAAACAGGCGCAGCAGCTCCAGGAACGCCTGCAAAAGACGCAGGAGGATTTGGCGCAGGTGGAAGTGCAGGGGCATGCGGGTGGTAATCTGGTGGAGGTGACCATGACTTGTCGCCATGATGTACGGCGGGTGCGCATCGATCCCTCCCTGTTTGCCGATGGGGATCGGGAAATGCTCGAAGATCTCGTGGCCGCAGCCATCAACGATGCCGTGCGCAATGCCGAGAAGGTCAGTGCGGAGCGGATGTCGTCCGTGACCGGCGGGATGAATATTCCGGGCATGAACCTGCCTTTCTAAACCCGCATGGCGGATGTTCCAAGCATGGATGCCCTGGTGACGCTGCTGCGCCGCCTGCCGGGCATTGGTCCGCGTTCGGCGCAACGGATCAGCTACGAGTTGCTGGTGCGCAAGCGCGATCTGATGCCGCAACTGGCTGCTGCCTTGCAACAGGCGCATACCATGGTGCGTTTTTGCGAGCGCTGCAATAATCTCAGCGAATCGTCCCGCTGCAGCGTCTGCCGTGCCGAACACCGGGACCGTTCCATCGTGTGCGTGGTGGAATCCCCCGCCGATCTGCGGGCCATCGAGGACACCGGGGTGTTCGCCGGCGAATTCTTCGTGCTGATGGGGCACCTGTCGCCACTGGATGGTATCGGCCCCGAAGCCTTGCACATCGACCGCCTCACGGCCCGCTTGGCCGAGGCGGGCTTGCGGGAAGTGATCTTTGCGACCAACCCGACCCTGGAGGGAGAGGCGACGGCGCAGTTTCTCGCCGGACTGGTACCGAATGGGATCACCGTCAGTCGTATCGCGCGTGGGGTGCCCGTGGGCGGTGAACTGGAGTATGTCGATCGTGGCACCCTCGGGCGGGCGCTCCATGGCCGTCGTCTGTTGGACGAGTAGCGCGATGTTCGCGGTGACAGCCCCTGTAAATCAACCATATTCTTGAGAGGAAACCGACATCATGACAGCCACTGGAGCCATGCCTCCCGGCGGGAACGTGTTTTTTTTGCTGATGGGTGCTATTTTGGTCTTTGCCATGCACGGAGGC
>JAKCBU010000091.1 GCA_021839095.1 Pseudomonadota bacterium
CCGTCACCCCCCTGCAAACGGCGACCGTCGTCCCGCAGACTTCCGGGTTATTGCAGAGCGTGCAGTTCACCCAAGGGAGTGTGGTCAAGAAGGGACAAGTGCTGTTTACCATCGACCCGGCGCAGATGCGGGCGTCGCTCGCCCAGGCGCAGGCTAAATTGGCGGCGGACCGGGCCACGGCGCGCTATAACCGCAACCTGGTGGAGCAGGATCGTCCGTTGGCGGAGAAGGATTTTATCACCCGGCAGAGTTTCGATCAGGCCGAATCCCAGGCACAAGCGGCGACGGCGCAGGTACAGGCCGATCAGGCCGCTTTGGAGCAGGCCCGTCTCAATCTCTCGTACACCCACATCGTCGCCCCCATCAGCGGGCGTATCGGGCTGGCACAAGTCAAGACAGGCAACCTGGTCATCGCCAACCAGACGTCGCTGGCCACCATCAATCAGATCGCCCCCATCACGATAAACTTCAGTGTTCCCCAAGACCTACTGACGGCGGCGCGGCAAGTCCAGCAGCAGGCGGTTCCCGTGCCGATTGACGATGAAAAGGCGGGCAGGACCCTCGCGCAGGGCAAGCTCACCTTTATCGACAACAGCGTGAACGCGAGAACGGCCACCGTCGATCTGCAGGTCACCGTACCCAACACCAACCTGAGTCTCTGGCCGGGACAGTACGTGCAGGTGCAGATGCCGGTGCAGCGGGTGGCGCAGGCGACGGTGCTTCCGGTGAGCGCGATCCAGCAGGGCAGTACCGGCCCTTTTGTTTATGTGGTCAACGCGGGTAAGGCGGTGGATCAGCCGGTGCGGGTGCTCTGGGAGTCGGGCGCCGACGCCGTGGTACAGGGCGTGGACCAGAATATCCGGGTGATTTTTCCGCTTCCCGCCCGCCTCTATCCGGGGGCGAAGGTGGAACTCGCCGGTGCCCGCGCCGCTACCGGATCGCATGCGGGTCAGCGGGGGAAACCCGCGTGAACGTCTCCGCGTTGTTCATTCGCCGTCCGGTGATGACGGCCGTCCTCATCCTCGGACTGGTGCTGTACGGCCTGTTTGCCTTTATGAAACTGCCGGTGGCCCTGCTCCCCAGTGTCGATTTTCCAACGGTGATGGTCTTGGCGAGTCTGCCGGGAGCCAGCCCGCAAACCATGGCCAGCGCGGTGGCGACCCCGCTGGAAAAGCAGTTCGCCGCCATTCCCGGTCTTTCCTCCATGAGTTCGGTGAACCATCAGGGCTCGACCCGGATCATTCTGCAGTTCGATCTTCGCCAGAACATCGATGTCGCCACCCAGAATGTCGAAAACGCGGTCACGCAGGCCGCCCACCTGCTGCCGCCGGGCATGCCCAGCCTGCCCTTCGTCAAGCAGCTCAATCCGTCGGCGGCCCCTATCGAGTTCCTGGCCCTCGCCGCACCCAATATGCCTATTTACCGGCTCAACCAGTATGCGGTGGACAAGGTGGTACCCGCCATTTCCGGTATCCCCGGCGTGGCGCAGGTGCAGGTCTTCGGTGAGCAGAATTACGCGGTCCGCATCCACGCCAACCCCTTTGCCATGCAAGCGCACGGGATATCGTTGCAGGCGCTTACCCAGGCCATTTCCAGCCACAATGTCAACTTGCCGCAGGGTACGGTGCTCGGCGCGGTGCGCAACTATGCCGTGAACGTGCACGGCCAGCTGCACGATGCCCAGGCCTTCGCCGGCATGCCCATCACCTTCGCCAATGGCGCTGTGGTGCCGCTGGCCGCCATCGCCCAGGTCAGCAACGGCGTCGACAACGACCAGATCGCCAGTTGGATCGGCGGACAGCGCGCGCTCATCCTCGCCGTGGTGCGCCAGCCCAATGCGGATACCGTGGCCATCTCCGACGCTATCCGGAAGCGCTTGCCCCTGCTGAGCACCAGCCTGCCCGGCGGCGCCCATCTGGCGGTGGTGTACGACAAGGCCGACTATATCCGCGCGGCGGTGGAGGAGGTCGAAGCCACCCTGTTGCTGGCCTCGCTCCTGGTGGCGGCGGTGCTCTGGCTTTTCTTGCGCCGTGGCAGCCCGACCCTGATCGGCGCGCTGGCGATCCCCGCCTCCATCCTCGGCACCTTTGCCATCATTTACGCGCTCGGCTACACGCTCAATACCCTGACTTTGCTGGCGTTGACCCTGTCCGTGGGTTTTGTCGTGGACGATGCCGTGGTCATGTTGGAAAACATTGCCCGTCATGAGGAAAACGGTGAGGAACCTCACCAGGCGGCACTGGTGGGCAGTCGCGAGATCGGTTTTACGGTGATTTCCATGACCCTGTCGCTGGCAGTGGTGTTCCTGCCCTTCCTGGTCATGGGGGGCATCATCGGTCGGTTATTCCGCGAATTCGGTGTGACCATAGCGGTAGTGATCCTCCTTTCAGGACTGGTTTCACTCACCCTGACCCCCATGCTCTGCGCCCGTTACCTGCGGGTGAAGCATCAGGGGCGGAGCCGCTTCGAGCTTGGCTTTGTGCGTTTGCGCGAGTGGTACGGACGCAGTTTGCGGATGGCCCTCCGTCATCGCGGCTGGATATATGGCGGTGCCTTGCTGAGCCTGCTGGTCATGATCGGGCTTTTCATCCTGCTGCCCAAGGGCTTCATTCCCACGGAAGACAGCGGCATGATCATGGGCAACCTGGAATATCCCCAGGGCATTTCTTTTGCGCAACTGGAAAAGAGCCAGCAGGCCATTGCCGCCGCCGTGGGTCGCAACAAGGCGGTGCAGGCCGTCATGTCCAGTGCCGGGCAGGGGATAGGGGCCTTCGGCTCCGCCAACACCGGGCGTCTGATCATTCGTCTCAAACCACTGGGGGAGCGGGCCTCGGGCACGCAGATCATCGCCCAACTGCGCCAGACCGTCAGCCACTTCGACGGAGTGGAGGCGAGTTTCCAGATGCCGCCCGCCATTCAGATGGGGCCGGTTGCGGCGCAATCTCACTACCAATACATCCTGCAGAGCGAAGATCAGAGCAGCCTGAATGCGTTGGCACCCAAGCTGGTATCCGCCTTGCGCCGAATCCCCGCGCTTCAAGCCGTCAACAGCAACCTGCAACTGGCCAACCCGGAGATCGAAGTGCACATCCTGCATCAGCGGGCGCAAGCGCTGGGTGTCACCCCGGAAGGGGTCGAGCAGGCGCTGAACTTCGCGTTTGGCGGCACTCAGGTGGGTACGATCTACGCCTCCACCAACCAGTATAAGGTCATTCTCGATCTGGCCCGGCGCTTTCAGGAGAATCTGGGCGCGCTTTCCGCCATTACGGTGCCGGGCAGCGCGGGGCTGGTGCCTTTGGCGGCGCTCGCCCATTTCGCCTACGGCGTAGGGCCATTGAGTATCAGTCACTACAACGGGCTGCCCAGCGTGACCATCTCTTTCAATCTGGCGCCGGGGGCCTCTTTGGGGGCGGCAACCCAGGCGGTGCAAAAGGCCGCATCGAAGATACTGCCCGCCAATGTGCAGGGCGAGTTCGGTGGATCGGCAGCGGCCTTTACCCAGTCCACCAACAGCCTGCCGCTGCTGCTCCTGGCCACGGTGGCACTGATTTACGCCATCCTGGCTATCCTCTATGAGGATTTCGTCCACCCCCTGACCATCCTCACCGCCCTGCCGCTGGCCGGTTTCGGCGCCTTGCTGGCGCTGTGGATCTTTCATCAGGAACTGGATCTGTTCAGCTTTGTCGGCATTATCATGCTGGTGGGATTGGTCAAAAAGAACGGCATCATCATGGTGGATTTCGCCATTCACCGGCGCCGCGAAGGGGCCAGCGCCGTGGACGCCATGGTCGATGCCTGTGTTACCCGGTTCCGTCCTATCATGATGACCAATCTCGCCGCCGTGCTGGGCATTCTGCCTATCGCCATAGGCATCGGGGCGGGCGCCGCGTCGCGGGTGCCGCTGGGTGTGGCGGTGGCGGGCGGCATCATCGTCTCGCAGTTCCTGACCCTCTATGTGACACCCGCTTTCTATGTGCTCTTCGAAGGCTGGCGGGGGCGTTGGCGGCGCAAGACGCCCACCGCCGAAGCGGCATGGCCTGGAACGCTCTGAGACATCGCCGATTTGTGGTATGTATATACCTGCAAAGACCAACCGAAGAGAGAGTCTCGCACCATGCCCGCAAAAATCCTGCTGCTCCTGCTCGCGCTGGCCACCCTGTCCGCTTGCGCATCCTTACCATCCGCCCCTGCATCTTCCACCACGGCGAACACCGCCGCGCAGCGTGCGGCGCTCGCCAATCACACCGCGCAGACGGCGAAGCAACGCTTGGCGGCTGTCGCCACCCAGCGCGCCGGGGCAGAGCGGCAGTTTTGCCCGAACTGGCGGCAGGCACTGGATCGCGCACGCGGTAACGCCATCGGCTGTGCGCAGATGCCCGCAAGCGAGCAGGCCACCTGCTGGCAGGCGGTTTCCCAATGGGCGCGGGAAGAAAGTCATTACTTCCATGCGTTGGCGCCGCTCTTCCAGGGAAGTGGCTATGCCCCGCCGGCCGCGCAGGCGGCGCGCTTCTTCGATCTCGCTCAGGGCTGGGCCATTACCTGTCAGAATGGCCAGGCAGCCTGCACGGCCGCGCCTGTCCGTCGGCCTATGGATAGCCACAAAAACGCCGTAAATCAGTTCTGCCAACCCTAAGCGGAAAATATTGCGGCGACGATACGGCATAAAAGGGGATCGTCATGATTAAATCATTCGTCAAAGACTTCAAAATATTTTTGCGGCGCGGCAACGTGATCGATCTGGCTGTGGCGTTTGTCATCGGCACGGCGTTTTCCGCCATCGTCACCTCTTTGGTCAGCAATATCGTGATGCCCCCCATCGGCCTGTTACTGGATAAGGTCGACTTTTCCAATTTGTATGTCGTGCTCAAGGAAGGAACGGTTCCCGGGCCTTATCCGACATTGGAAGCAGCGAAAAAAGCGGGCGCGGTCACCTTGAACTACGGCCTTTTTATCATGTCGCTGATCAGTTTTTTTATCATTGCCCTGGTGATCTTTTCCATAGTGCGGGTGATCAACACGCTCTACGTCAAGCCCGCTGCCGCCGTGACCACCAAAACGTGTCCTTTTTGCGCATCCACCATTCCGCTGGCGGCTGTTCGCTGTCCCAACTGCACCTCATCACTGGAATCCTGAGTTCCGGATACCGCTTCATCCGAAGGCTGGTGGCACGATCGCATTGACCTTCCGCTTGGCGTATCCTAGCGACGATCCGCATTCAGGACAGACCTCTGTGACTTGGGAAAATCTGCCATATCTCGTTATCGGAATGCTGCTGGGGCTCATCGTGGCCGGGCTCGTGGCGCGTGGCGTGAGCCAGCGTCAGCAGGCCGCCAGCGACGCGCTCCGGGGCGCCCAGCAAATCAGCGCTGTTCAATTGGAAACCGCACAACGCGAGTTGAGCGTCCTGCGCCAGCATCTCCAGGAAGCGCAGGAAGCCCTGCGCCATGAAAGCGAACGACGCGCCAGCGCCGAGGCGGAGAGCCGCCGCATTCCGGCCCTCGAGGAGGCCATTGTGGCAGAGCGCGGTAATACCACCCGCTTGCAGGCGGAAATGGTGACGCGGCAAGGTCAGTGGGCAGAACTCACGGAACGTCTGGAACAGGAGCGCAAGAGCAACGCTGAAAAGCTCCGTCTGCTGGAGGAGGCCCGCCAACGTCTCGGCGACGCCTTTCAATCGCTTTCCGCCGAGGCTCTGCGCCGCAATAACCAGTCTTTTCTG
>JAKCBU010000092.1 GCA_021839095.1 Pseudomonadota bacterium
ACCGGTTTCGTAGCGTAGGGCGAGTTGATACTGAGCGACGCTGTCACCCGACCGGGCCCGCGCCTGGAGTTCTGGACCGCCTTGCCGGAATCCCTGCAAGGCATCTTCGCCCAGTTCGACGAAGATACTCAGCAGACGGATGGCTTCGTTGTCTCCTTGGGCGGCCGCGCGGGCCAGCCAGTCCTTGCCTTCCAGAGTATCTTCAGGGACGCCGTAGCCGCCCTGATACATTTTACCCAAGAGGCGCTGCGCCGGGGCGTATCCCGCCTCTGCGGCGCGGCGCAACCAGTGTTTGGCCGCTTCCGGATCGGTTTTGACACCGATGCCGCTCAGATAGGCTTCGGCGAGGCGATACGCGGCTTGCGCCTGCCCTTGCGCCGCTCCCTTTCGCCAATATTGCACGGCCAGGTCGGGATTCTTTGGCAGACCCGCGATGCCGTCGGCGTACCAGTTGCCCAGCAGGTACTGGGCGTAGGGTTGTCCATCATCGGCGGCATGCTGCATCCATTGCCGGGCCTTGACCGGGTTGGGGGAGACGCCACGCCCCTCGAAGTAGATCAGGGCGAGGAGCAGTTCCGCGCCCTGATTGCCGTGGCGGGCGGCATTCTGAATGGCGCTGATTTCGCTGGGACTTTCGGCAATTGCCACGGCGGGCGTCGTGCAGATGCCCAGAACCAGCAGCATGGCACCCAGGTGGAGATGCGCGGGGCGTTTCATGAGGCGGCTTTGGAGAGCGGCATGGGTAACGACTTGCACTCGTCGAATACCCGCTGCGTGCAGCGAGCGCAGGTTTCGGCATCCAGAAGCGGGAAAAGGTGGCGGATCGCCTCCTTTCGATGGGCAAAAATATGGTCTGACCCCAGGACGCGGATAAATCCGCCACGCTCCATGACCTCGTACATGGCGGGTTTGATGCCATAGATATAGAGGTCGCCACCCTGTTTGCGCCGACGCTTGGCTTCCTGCGCCAGGGACTCTCCACCGGCAATGTCGATGAAGTTGATGCTCCGTGCGTTGAGGAGCAGTATTTTTTGCTCTGGGTATTGTTGCTCGAGTTCGGCCAGGCGTTGTTCCACATGGTGGACGGCGCCGAAAAACAGAGAACCGTCGATACGCACTACTTGTACCTGTGGGCAGTACGGGAGTTGCGCGCTGGCCGACAACGGATGGGGGGAGGTTCCGGGGTCGGGGATTACGGCAACGACATTGGGGCGTGAGGTTCGCATCAGATAAAAGATCAGCGAGAGTATGATGCCGATGTAGATCGCGAACTCCAACTCGACAAACAGGGTCGAGAAAAAGGTCACCAGCAATATGGCGGTCTCGCGTTTGCTGGCCTTGAAGATGGCTCTGATGTGATGTAGGTCGACCAGTCCATAGGCCACCAAAAAGAGGATGGCCGCCATCGAGGCGATGGGCAGGTAGCCCATGAGGGGAGCCACCAGCAGGAGAATGATGCCCAAAGTGATGGAGGCGAAAACGGCGGCCAGCGGAGTACGGGCGCCCACCTCGAAATTCAGGCCGGAACGGTTGAAAGATCCACTGGATGCATAAGCGGAAAAAAAGCTGCCGAAGATATTGGAGAGTCCTTGGCCGATGAATTCTTGGTTGCCGTCAATGCGCTGTTCGGCGCGTACCGCGATGGCGCGGGCGATGGAGACCGCCTCGGTGAGACCGAGCATCGCCACGGCGAGGGCGCTGGGGGCAAGCTGACCCAGGACCTTGGGATCGAAGTCCGGTAGAGACAGGGGCGGTAACCGACCAGGCAGGGCGCCGAGCAGGCGGATTCCGGTGCGTGCGTCGCCCAGATAGTGGTTGAGTGCCAAGGCCGTCAGGCTGCCGGCCAGCATGGCGGCGATCATATATGGAAAGCGAGGGGCGAATCGTTTGATGACCATTCCGGTGAGGAGCGTAACCAGGGCCACGCCCAGGACGTAAAGATTGATTTCCCCGATTTTGTGGAAAAAGCCGAGCATGGTCTGGCCAAAAGAGGCACCATGCGGGAGATTGAGACCGAAGAAATTCTTGATCTGGCTGCTGGCGATGAGGAGGGCCGCCCCCGCGGTGAAACCAATCACCACGGTATGGGAGATAAAGTTGACCAGAGTGCCCAGCCGCGCGATGCCCATGGCAAGCTGGAAGAGACCCGTCAACAAAGTGAGGGTGAGCGCGAGTTCGATGTAATACGATGTTCCCGGTTCGGCCATGAGGCTCAGCGCGCCGAACATGACGATAGAGATGGCGGTGGTGGGTCCGGAGACCAGGTGCCAGGACGAACCGAAAAGGGCGGCAATGATGGCGGGCACCATGGCGGTATACAGGCCGTATTCCGGGGGCAACCCGGCAATGGTGGCAAAGGCGACCCCCTGGGGGAGAACGATGATGGCGCCGGTAACGCCCGCGACCAGGTCGACGCGCAGAGATTCCTTGCCGACTCGTGGCATCCAGCGCAGAAAAGGAAGCAGCCGATAAAGCCACAGGGGATCGACCGCGGGGGTACGAAACATGAAGACTCCTTGAATACCCGCAGCGAGCGCAGGGCAGACGCCTTACGGATATGCCACGGGCCGGGCGGGATTTCCGTGGGCCGCTGTCGTCTGTTCCCGTGTTTTTCAAATGGTTTTGTGAATACGCATGATATAACGGTGTTGCCGGAATTGTCATCCGCCGAACCGGTAGCCGGCGCGGCGGGGTTTTTGCTGTTTAGGGTCTGCTGATACTTGGCGCGGGGCGGTGCTTTTGCGATGATGGAGAGACCCGTTGTTCCCGACCGATTTCCGCAGATCAGGAGAGCAGTTCATGGCCATGAATGTCACCCAGAAAATACTTGCCGCCCATTTGGTCAGTGGCACACTGGAAGCGGGGCGTCCTATCGCGATTCGTATCGACCAGACTCTGACCCAGGATGCCACGGGGACTATGGCTTATCTGCAATTTGAGGCATTGGGTTTGCCGCGTGTGCGCACGGAACTCTCGGTGTCCTATGTGGACCACAATATGCTCCAGTCGGGCTTCGAGAACGCCGACGATCATCGTTTTCTGCAAAGCTTCGCCGCGAAATACGGCGTGCACTTCTCACGTCCCGGCAACGGCATCTGCCATCAGGTGCATCTGGAACGCTTTTCCAAGCCCGGTGGCACCTTGCTGGGCTCCGATTCCCACACACCGACATCCGGCGGGGCGGGCATGCTGGCCATTGGCGCGGGCGGTCTCGACATCGCCCTGGCCATGGGCGGTTTGCCTTTCAATCTCAATATGCCGCAGGTGGTCGGGGTCAGGCTGACCGGCCGTTTGCAGCCCTTTGTCAGCGCCAAGGACATTATCCTCGAAGTGCTGCGCCACAAGACGGTGAAGGGCGGTGTCGGCAAGGTCTTTGAATATTTTGGGCCGGGCGTCGCCTACCTCAGTGTGCCGGAGCGGGCGACCATCACCAACATGGGCGCCGAATTGGGCGCCACCACCAGTGTGTTCCCCAGTGATGCGGTGACCCGCCGTTACCTGGCGGCGCAGGGGCGCGATGCCTCCTGGTCGGAGTGGGTGCCCGATGCCGATGCCGGCTATGACGAGATGCTGGAAATCGATCTCGATCAGTTGGAGCCCCTCATCGCCTGTCCGCACAGCCCCGATAATGTCAAGAAGGTGCGTGAGGTGGCGGGAACGCCCGTGGCGCAGGTGGCCATCGGGTCCTGCACCAACTCGTCCTATACGGATTTGATGACCGTGGCGAGCATGCTCAAGGGCAAGGTCATCGCTGATGGCGTCAGCCTGGGGGTGTCGCCGGGGTCGCGGCAGGTGATGGAAATGGTGACCAGGGATGGTGGCCTGCTCGACTTCATCGGAGCGGGTTCGCGCATTCTGGAGTCGGCCTGTGGACCCTGCATCGGCATGGGCTTCGCGCCGCCCACGGAAGGGGTCTCGGTACGTTCCTTCAACCGTAATTTCTATGGGCGCTCCGGTACCAAAAATGCGGCGGTGTATCTGGCGAGCCCGGAAACCTGCGCCGCCTGCGCTCTGACCGGGGTGATCACCGATCCCCGCGACCTGGGGTTGACACCCATTCATATACCGGTGCCGGAATGCTTTCTGGTGGATGATCGCATGATACTCGCCCCCGCCGCCGAAGGCAGCCCGGTGGAGATCATCCGTGGCCCCAACATCGCCAAGCTCCCCACCGGACAGGCTGCTCCAGCGCATCTGCAGGGCGAGGTGCTGATCCGTCTGGGAGATGACATCACCACCGACCACATCATGCCGGCCGGGGCCAAGGTGTTGCCGCTGCGCTCCAATCTACCCGCCATTTCGGAGTTTGTCTTCCATGTGGTGGACGAAACTTTTCCGGCCCGGGCCAAGGCGGCCGGAGGTGGCTTTATCGTCGCGGGTCATAACTATGGGCAGGGCTCGAGCCGTGAACACGCGGCATTGGCGCCCCGTTATCTGGGGGTGCGTGCGGTGCTGGTGCAGTCCTTTGCACGCATTCACCTGGCCAATCTCATCAACTTCGGCATCTTGCCGTTGATTTTTGCGAATGCCGAGGACTACGCCAAGGTACAGGCGGGCGATCAACTGAGTCTGGATCTCGGCAGGCTGGCGCTGGGTCGGGTGCTGACTCTGCGTGATGCAACGCAGGGGCTGGATATCCTGGTCATGCCCCAGTTGGCGAATACCCGAGACCTGGAATTGATTCTGAAGGGAGGCGCCTTGTCCTGGGCGAGCGAACAACTGGAACGGGTGTCATGACGTCGTCCCTGGTGCGGACCCCAACCGAGGGAAAGCCCATCACCCAGGTGGGTGGAATGCTGCGGGTACCGCAATGCCCCATCATCCCCTACATCGAAGGCGATGGTATCGGTGGTGATGTCACGCCCGCGATGCGAACTGTGGTGGATGCGGCGGTGCAGGCCGCTTATGGGGATGAACGACGTATTGCCTGGATGGAACTCTTCGCCGGGCAGAAGGCGGTGGCGCTTTACGGTGAGGGGCAATCTCTGCCGGAAGAAACCATGGCTGCCATCCGCGAGTATAAGGTCGCTATCAAAGGCCCCCTGGAGACCCCAGTGGGTGGTGGTATCCGCAGCCTCAACGTGGCACTCCGCCAGGAACTGGATCTCTACGTCTGCTTGCGTCCGGTGCGTTATTTTGCGGGTACGCCCAGCCCTGTGTGCCACCCGGAGAAGGTGGACATGGTCATCTTTCGGGAAAACTCCGAGGATATTTACGCCGGTATCGAATGGTCGGCGGGTAGTCCGGAAGCGGAAAAGCTCCTGCGTTTCTTGCAGGAAGAGATGGGGGTGCGCAACATTCGCTTTCCGGCCAGTTCGGCCATCGGCATCAAGCCGGTGTCGGTGGCGGGTTCGGAGCGCTTGGTGCGTCGTGCCATCCAGTATGCGCTGGAGCATGGCAAGCCCTCGGTCAGTCTGGTGCATAAGGGCAATATCATGAAGTTCACCGAGGGCGGCTTCCGCGACTGGGGCTACGCCCTGGCCGAACGGGAGTTCGCCGGACGGGTCTTCACCTGGCGGCAGAAGGCGGCCATTGTCCGGGCAGAGGGTAAGGTGGCGGCCCAGAAGGTGGAACAGCAGGCCATCGCCGATGGCAAACTGATTATCAAGGACGTGATCGCCGACAACTTCCTGCAGCAGATTTTGCTGCGGCCGGAGGATTATTCGGTGGTGGCCACGCTCAATCTCAACGGCGATTACATTTCCGACG
>JAKCBU010000001.1 GCA_021839095.1 Pseudomonadota bacterium
ATCTTCCTTGCTTTCAATTCTGCCATCATCCGGGATCTGCAACCGAAGCTCCGCACGCTCGGCAACCGGGTACGCGGACTCACCAGCCACCAGCTCGCCCTGCAAAGCCTGCCCGACGATTTCCAGCGCGGCGTGAAAGCCAGCCTGGAAGCCGACAACGGGCAGATCGCGGTTCCCCAGATTATGGAATCCCTGCACCTCGAAGCCTATGGGGATGAGGGTATCTATTGGAACAGTCTGCAACTGGGCTCCATCGTCAAACGCGCGACCGCCCGATTCTGCCAAAGCTGCGATTCGAAGATGACCCGCGCGCATATCCCCAATGCACAGCACTTGCCGCCCGGAGCGGTTGAGCGGGTTCTTCACGAATCACAACGCCTCTGGGACGCCTTTGAAACGCTTTCCATTCCTATCCCGCATGACGTCTATTTCAAGATATGGGCGCTTGGCAATCCTCAATTGCCTGCAACCTATCGGCTCATCGACGAGGCCCAGGACACGAACCCTGCCCTCTTTGGCGTATTGCTCGCACAAAAGGACGGCCTCAATATCTGGGCCGGTGATCCTTACCAGTCCATCTATTCCTGGCGCGGTGCGCAAAACGCCATCGAACTCGCCGCGAACCGCCCCGACGCCATATCCAGTCGTCTGACCCAATCCTTCCGCTTTGGCGAAGAAACCGCAGAGATGGCCAGCCGATTGTTGCGATGTGTCGGCGAAACCCATGCCGTACACGGCACCGGTTCCACCAAGGTGCAGTGCGCACCAGAAGATATCCAGCCACCGGATGTGGCCTGCAAGGTGAACACTCCGTTTGCATGGATCGCATTCAGTAACGGGGCATTGATTCAAGCCGCACTCTCCTGTGTCGATGCCCATATTGCCTTCCATATCGTCGGTCAGGGACGCGACCAGTTGGCCATTCTCTACTCGGCCATGGCCCTCAAGCGCGGAGAAATAAACCCTGGTGGTCCACTCGGAGCCTACCGGTACTGGAGCGATCTCGAAGACGAAGCCGTTGAACAACCCGATGGTGAAGCGGCCCGATTGATTCGACTGCAGCAATACCCCGGACTCTATGATACCGCCGAAGCCCTGCGCAAAGGCACCAAACAGGAATTCGCAGCGCAGGTCATCCTCAGCACCGTCCACGCCGCCAAAGGCCGGGAATGGGATCTGGTCGTGCTGGATAAAGACCTCGACATCACCCGCGACAAAGGCGATAGGCGGATCTATCGCACCTTCAGTGGTGAACTCCACTTCGATAATCGTGAGGACATCCACCTGCGCTACGTCGCCATCACCCGCGCCCGCAAACGCCTCGTGATGGCTTGCCGACAACTGTATCGGTGGCTCACCGATTAAATAGTGGTAGACCTACCCATCCAAGGAGTGATCCATGAAAGCATTATCCCACGCCCCTGCCCTGCTCTGTGCCGGCAGTTTGCTATTCAGCGCCGGTGCATGGGCGGATACGCCACCCAGTGCTGCGGTATCGCAGGCTCCGCTCACGGCCCCCGCCCCGGACAGTCCACAGGCCATATATGACCTGCACAAGCTCCTGAGAGAGGCGTACCGCAAGGGCGAGCAGGCGACCCAAGGAATGCCCAACGCAATCCCTGCTGCAGAACCCGCAGAACTCCCTAACCCCGCACTACCACATCCGGGCGTCATCGCGGTACCCCATCGCCCCATTCTGGCTGCTTGGGTCGAAGTCCTGCGCGACGCCATCACCACCTTGTCCAGCGCCTTCTTTATCGCCGCCTGGGGTTTTGCCATCGGCATGCTCCTGTTCGGGATGGCAGCGATCCTCTATGCGCTCAGAGCCACTTCGCGCAGGGAAAGAGTGCGCAAAGACCAGGACGCATAATGGCAATAGTTTGAGCGGTGTCTGGCCCGGTCTATCCGGGCTTTTTTACGCCTGCACCGCCCGATCCGTCCGCAGGGGACACCCCTCTATAATCCGGTTTACCTGATGAGCACCGTGACAGCCCCAGGAGGATGCCCCAAGCCGCCCAACCCTTCTGATTCATCGGAAAACCTTTTTTTACGGAAACCAATTGCGCACCATACCTTTTCTGTGCAGCGCACAACCTTTTTTCTCCGATAGAATTTTGAAGCGCAGCCTTTTTGTTGTGCTGGGAATCCTTTTTTATCCATAACAACCCCTTTTTTCATCCTGCAAAAACCTTTTATTGGCACGTCATAAACCTTTTGAGAGACGCCGGTAAACCTTTTTTGAGATGCCGGATACGGCTGATAACCCCTGCCGATTCCCTGCTGATCCGGCTGTCGCACAGGGGGAATCCCGGTGCATTTCTGTGGTAAACCGCAGCCTACGTCCGCCGCAGGTTTACCCGTGTCTTTCCTACTCTATAACTTTCTCGGGTATCTCAATTTCGAGGGGTTTGAGCGAGCGCATTTCGATTTCACCCCCCTGTCCATGGCGGGGTTTATCTCAGCTCCAGGAACGTGATTTTTATCGGTCGCAGCATTGCGTCGGAGCGATTCTGAACGGCTTGTCCGAAAGGTCTGATGGAGTCGAAATCGCGGACGATGCATCAAATCCCATTTCCGGACAAAGCAGAATCCTTGCCCGACAACATCATTGCGGAAGTGAGGTAAGAAAGATGCTAACCAGCAAAACATGGAATGATGCCGACAGTACGGCGGCCTATTATCTCGACAGCGAGCAGGTAGACCAGGTGGATCATGCGGTCTGGTTTGGGAAAACCTGCGGCTTTCTGACGGGATGGCCAGAACGAGTGGACAGCGAAAACCTGATGCACCTGCTGGAGCCTGCCTTTGCCAGTCCGTTACGGTCGCACCGCAAGCCCGCCATAGATTTGGCCTTCACGGCACCCAAGCCGGTCTCCGTACTGGCCGCGCTGACCGATGCACCCAAGCGTGAAGCGATCATCCATGCCCATCTGGAGGCCGTGCGCAAGGCCATGACGCGCATTGAAACCGAGTATGCCATGGTAAAGCTGACAGCGGCCAAGGCGCAGGAGATCATCAAGGCGACCGATGGCCGGGTACGCGCGATCCGCTTCGCACCCAGCCAGCGCAAGAGTTCGCCGGGCAAAGACAAAGATCCCGAAAAAGAACAGGTGTACCTGCGCACCCATAATCTGGCGGCGGCGCTGTTTACCCATTTTTGCGCGCGACCCGTGGACGGCGAACCCGACCCCAATCTGCACACCCATTGTCTGATTCCCCGCATTACCCAGCGCGGTGACGGAGAATGGGGCACCCTGCTCATCAACGTGGATACCAAAGCACCCGAAGTGAACCGTCCCTATGGCGACACCTTGCTCGACGGATTAAAAAAACTGGGCATCTCCGCCCGCAGCTCCACCACGCTCGGCATTGAAATCTCCGGCATCTCCAACGATTTGCTGGACGCCTTTTCGCGCCGCTCCCGAAAGATCGGGGTAACCTGCGAAGCCTATGACCGGTCTGACGCGGCCGGAGAACCCAGCCCCGCCGAAAAACGCCTTGCCGCCCTTTTTACCCGCGAGGCCAAAGGGGATGTTCCCTGGATGGAGCGCATACCCGGTTGGCGGCGTCGCGCCATCGCCGTGGTGGCTGGCTCCCAAATCGAAGCCATGCGCGGGATGTTGAGCGATACGCATACCCAGGAATTGTGGAAACGCTTATGGGCGTCCTGGGAAATGCCGCAACAAGCACATAGCGACGATCCGGCACCGAAAACCGGTATCTTTCCGCAGCGCTGATGGGCTCACGCAGCGCATCTTGGGTTTACCGCGGTTTCGTGCCACTCTCCATGTATTTCATCCCTCGTCCAAAGGAGTTCTTTGTATGCCATCTTCTGAAACCCTGATTTCCGTGCGTAGCGATGTGGCCAAGGATCTTGAATATATCTGTACGGAAAGCGAATGCGACATCCATACCGTGCTGACCGACCTGATCGCGCATATGGGCGACAAAGACGGTGCCGCCATCCAGATTTATCATGCGCACCATGCACCGAAAAACGATCTGGAAATGCCGACAACCTTGCATCATCCGGAGCAGGAAGTGCTTTCCGATGAACACCCGGATCGTCCTTTTTAGAGGGGTTCGCAAAGCAAAAAGGTTTATCCCGTTTATAAATTCCGCATGAACCGCAGCTTTGAGGAAAAACCATGCGCAACACCACACGAATAACGGGAATAACGATAGCTTTGGTCGTACTGGCAGGTTGTGCGCATGTCCCTCCCCCCAACCCCCCTGCCCTGCCGGTGCGGCCCATCCAAGGGGCATTGACCCGCTCGGCGCATCAGGTCGCCCGCGCCTGGACGGTGCTCGATGAAGAAAACGCCGCCGTGCATCCGCCCGTGGTGCAAAACGCGCCCATCTTGCCGCCCGAACTGACCCGCACGGTGGATTTCCCATGGAACGGGCCGCTGGTTCCCCTCGTGCATAAACTCGCTAGCATGGCAGGTTATACCGTCGCCGTGCGTGGACCGGCACCGGCAGCCCCCATCGTGGTCACGCTCCACGGCCGGCACACGGTATTCAACGCCCTGCAAATCGTAGGCGAACAGGCTGGCGCGCTGGCGGATATTCGCCTCAATGCCCGACAACAACGGATTGTTGTGCAGTACGCGGGCGCCTGAGATGTTCTCTGGGAGAAATTAAGTCATGTGGACCTTGCCTGATTTACAAAATCTGACCAAAACCGAACAGATGCAAGTTCAGCACCTGAAAAAAAATGCCACACCCCTGCAGCTTCGGAAAAAAGCCATCGAGCAGACGGCGGAAAGTTTCGGAGCGCAGGGCGGTCTGGCCTGGCGATCCCAGCAGATTGATGCGCAACTGAACAGCATCGCCGCGCAACTGGACCGAGTGTACAACTTCGCACCGCTGTCCCTTCCGGGGCATGTTCTGCCCCCGGTCATCGAAGGCGGCAGTCAGGCGCGCCTCGTGCATGCCGACGCGCTGCGGACCAGCACCCAGGATTATCGCATCGTCATCCCGGCACGCTTCGTCTCCGTGCTGCCGACCTGGCGGTCGTATCTGTACCTGTCGTTCAAGGAACCGCAGTTGTCCACTATTCCCCCTGCCCTGCTGCCCCACACCACACTGGAAGAAGTCTGGTGGAAAAAGGCCGCAGCACTCGGCTGGCAGGCGGGAGAGCAGGAGGCCGGCGGACTCTTTCGCAATGGTCTGGCCCGACTCACGCGCGATGAGGTAGGCATGATCCGCTATCGACGCCTGATGCTGTCTGGGGAAGTGCAGCCACCCATGATCGAACAGGCGAATCTCGGTGTGGAACGGGATGAGCGGGTGCTGGATCGGGCGGCGCGGATGCAGGTCGGCGTCACCCTGCATCGGATTACCTTGCCCGCCGGTTTTGCGCCCCCCAAGGACTGGAAGGTGCTGCCGCGATGATTCTGCAATCCGAATCCGCACTGGACCTGAACACCCTGGAAAGCAGTGTGCTGCTCGTCGGCGGCTTGTGGTCGGGTGGACTGAACAGTTTGCGGGACGCCGCCTTGTCGGTCGCGCGGGAGGGTCAACGTATCCAGGTCTTCGACGGGCATGGTGACTGGACCGCGCGGCAACCCGCGATCGGATCGCACATACAGGTGATCGACAAACCTTATCGCCGCTCGCCGGTGTTGCCCGCCGGCCAGATTCAGGTATGGCGTGCGCCGTGCCGTGAGCCGCAAGATATGGATGCCTTGTGGCTGGCCCTCGATCCAAATTCCGGAGCGCCGGGACCGGATGTTTTTATTTTCTCCCGTACCCTGCCGATGCTCCGCCACGGCTGGGCCACGCTGGATAGCTGGATTGGTGCCTGGGAAGATCGGACGCGGATTATTTTCTACGTGGATGGCCTCGATCTCTATACCTTCTTGTTGCCACTGGTACGGGAAGTCATTCTCTATCCCCATGAAGTCGGTCCGGAGATCGAGTTTGCCTTGAATGCGGGTGGTTTGAGCACTTCCGAGTGGAACAACCTGCCGCCCGGACAATTTGTGCGCTTGCCTGATCCGCTGAACTCGGTGCCCACGGCCCTACCGGAGCGCTTCCTGTGACGCCTGCATACGCTGGTCTGAGCGCCTTCGACATCGGGATGCGCATCTATAGCGAAAATGATGCGGCAAGCTGGCTGCAGATGGTGTTTCGGGCATTCCCCGCGTTTTCCGATCTCGATCTGCAATCGGAAATGGAACCCGTGGTTATGGTGCATGGCAAGCGCATCGTGCTGCCGCGCACCATGGACCATAACGAAGTCGTACAGGTCGTGGAAGCCCTCTATCCCAACGGCTGGGCCTTCCTGCAACGGGAACAGGGCGGGGCCAACACGGCGTACTCGCTGCAGATTGCCCACCATGATGCACACGGGCTGCCAGAACGGGTGCGGTTGCGCTTTAATGCGGTGTTGTGCCGCGACCCCATCAACCCGTCTGCGAAGTCTGCCGGGATTCAGGTGACCATGCGGGCCATCAGTGAATCGCCCCCGGACTGGCGCACGCTACAGATCCCGGACGACGTGCTCGAAAACTTCTTCTTCCCGGACGGGATCGTACTGGTCACCGGACCCACAGGCAGCGGCAAAAGCACCCTGATGGCGGCCATGATTGGCCGCGCACTCGAAGATGAGCGCTTTGAACATCACAAGTTCATCACTGCGGAAGCGCCGATCGAGTTTGTTTTCCGGCATCCCCGCGTCTCCCAGTCAGAGATCCCGCGTCACATCCAGACCTTTGACCGGGCCATCGAAGAAGCCATGCGCCGCCGGCCCAATGTCATTATGGTCGGGGAATTGCGGGATCGGGCCACGATTATTGCCGCGTTGACCGCAGCGATGACCGGACACTATGTGCTCGGCACCCTGCACGCAACCGGCGTCGCCAATGCCGTTGCCCGCACCGTCAAGAGCTTTCCGCGCGAGGAAGCGGACTCCCTGGCCAATGACCTTTGCGACTCGTTACGCATGGTCATTTCGCAGCGCTTGTTGCCCGCTCCGGACGGCACCTTGCAGGCCGTGCGGGAGTGGCTGATCTTCACCGAAGAAATGCGGTTGCAGTTGCTCAAAACCCCGTTTGATCGGATCACGCCGACCATTTCCGAGATGGTGAAAGCCTATGGGCATCCCTTCTCGGAGGATGCCCGTGCATGGCATGCGAAAGGCCGGATCACCGACCATGCCCTGCAGTGGCTACTCAGCAGTTACGGATGAACAGGAGATTTCTATGGCGCGCGTCAATACAGTTGCCCACGAAACGAATGCCTGGCGTTATCGGTCGCTGACGCCCAAGCTGTTTTTTATCGACGGGCAGGCATTCTGGCCGATTGTGCTGTTTCTGTTCCATCCGGCGCTCAGCACCGCTGGATTCGTACTGGTCAGCATGGTGATACTGCACTTTGCCGCCGTGCGCGGATACGGGCTACCGCAAATCATGGGACGCCTGCGCACGACGATTGGTTCACCGTACCGTTACCGAGAAGATTGATCATGGCCCGAAAGAAGAAAATCCCCGAAGCGCTCCCGAAGATTACCGTCCCGGTATTGGCGACGCCCGAAGAAGCGACGATTCATCACGCAAAAACGGACCAGTACGAAATGGTGCTGGTGGACAATGGCAGCCATGTCCGCCTCGATGTGCGTTTTTCCAAGCATTTGTACCCCGACCTCGCCCGGATTTTGTCCAATCGACGGCCTGACCTCGCGCTGGATATGCTCTGTAGCGCCCTGATTCTGGCCGGTGACGAAAGGATGGCGCAGCCCTCCGTTCTTTTTGCGACGGCACTGCGGCTACTCCAGGAGGGCACACCAGAAGCGGTTCATGCCCGCAAGCAGCAATTACGGGTTCTGGCGACGACCGTGGTCGATACGTTTGACCCACGCCCGGCCCCGAAGCATCCGGACATGCAGATTACCGCCACCATCATGGCCACCGAGCCGGAAGCACCTGTGGTTACTCCGGGCGCATCGGCACCCTTCACTATCGCGGTCTCCAGGGACGCAGCCCCCAGCCTTTCAGCAACCCCCGTGGAGTCCGTACCGACTTCCGGGACTTCCCCCACCGTTCCGCCTTCCACCAATATCGAGCGGTTGAAGCGGAATCTTCAGAAAAACCCAGAGTTGGAGAAAATGATTTATGGCCCTAAAAATAGCAGTTGACGATGGTTACGGGAATGTCAAAGTGGCGATCCGCCACGAGAACGGCAAGATCAGTACGCACATGATCCCGACGCACTTCATACCGGGTGCGCACGCGGGAAACATGAATCCGCAGGATGGAACCTTCGACACCATGGTCATGAAGTCGGGAGGCCACCTGTTCACGGTCGGGGATGCCAACCGGCATGGCGCTACCGAGTTCGATAATTTTCCATTGCACGCGGCCAATCGCGCCGTGGTGCGCTTCGCCATTGCCCAGGCGGGCATTGCCGATGATGCCGAGTATGAACTGGCGGTCGGCCTGCCCATTGGCCAGTATTTCGCCGGCGACGCCTACAACGATACCCTCATCGCCGAGAAAGAGCGGCACCACATGGAGCCGGTGAGCAGTATCACGGCTTCGGAAACCGTGTTGTCCGCGCCTACCGTAGTGCGGTGTTTCCCACAATCGGCCTTGGTGGCCATGATGGCGATGGATGAAGACCTCGATACCTTTGCAGTGGTGGATATTGGGCACCGCACCACGGATGTGACCGTGCTGTCGGGCGGTCGGGTGGCTTTTGGCCGCTGTGGCGGACTTATGGACCAGGGCGTGTCTTACGCGCAGAAAAACTTCCGCCGAGCCATTGAAGCGCGTTTCCGGATGAACTTTGAAACCAGCTTTGAAAAGGCTTTTCGCAGCAAGGAAGTTCGGGTGAGCGGCGCCCGCTACGATGTCACCGAAGAATGGAATACGGCGGTTTCGGCTGCCGCCGAGACCATCCGCCAGGCGGTAGAGGAAATCGTGCGCCCGGTTCGGGATCTCGACCAGATTCTGTTGATCGGCGGTGGCGGCTATGTCTTCCACGATGTGCTCAAGGAAAGCTGGCCGCAGTTGGCGCGTCACGAAAATCCCCTGTACGCCAACGCCATGGTCTGGCTTGACGCCCTGGGGGACTGACACCATGGCTGAATCCGCCGTACCGTCCAAGTCCGGGGATGGGACCGATTGGGTTGTGCCGGCCCAGACCGAGCTGGACTTTGACGAAGCCGCGCGCGCTGCCGAACAGGCCACCCGTGCGGTGGTACTGGGGTTCCGGGAAGTCCTGTTCCAGCGTGGACAGCGCCATGCAGACCATCTCACCCGCACCTACGAAGATGCGGCCGCCACGCTACAGAAAGCCATCGAGCAGGAAGCCAAGCGGATCAGCGATGAATTCCGGCGCTTCGGTGACGAGGTGATTACCCACCTGGAAGAAAAGCGGGTCAGCCTCGAACACGACACCCGTCAGATCACCAATGACATCAACAATCTCCATGCGGAAGTCAAAAAGCGGACTCAGGAACTGAAAACCGCGACGGAGGAATGGGAGAACCAGCACAAGCGCACGTTTCAGGGACTCGACAAGTTCCAGAAGGAGTATCGGGACATGATCGCGCAGATGGATAGCGCCACGGCGCGGATGGATAAGATTGTCGAGGGTACGAAGCATCCTTCTGTCCTGTCGGTGGTGAGCGTCTTTTTAGGGAGCGCATTGGGTGCTGCCTTGGCGGGCTTTCTGGTGTTTCACGCTTAGGAGTCCATGATGAATACGACCGAGCATCAGGCGGCGGCTTTCCGCGATGACGCGGAGAAGTTTCGGGAAAAAATCCAGCGGGCGATGCAGGAATCTCACGTCGATACCTGGACGGCAGACCGCATGATCTATGTGGTGGATTACCTCGACACCCTCCTGCAAGGTTTTTTCGCCTTCCAGAATGTACTCTGGGACCGTTTCGGAAAAAACGGCGATTTACTGGCGCAGCATGTCGGGAATGTTCTCGAAATGCGACTTAAATACGTCCAGCAGACTGCAGAGAAAGCGGCGGAAAACTCCCAGAAAAAAGTCGATGATTGGATTGATGCCCAGAAGTCACTCCCCGATGAAGTGCGTAAAGCCGTGAAGGATTTGCCGAGAGTATGGGCAAAGGAGCACATCCAGGAGGCCCTGGAGCAGGCGTTGCCGGACGCCCTCCAGGACTTTCAGGAACGCATCCGTCACCATCCGGCGGCGCTGGATGCACTGATTCCGGTCTGGGATGAGCAACTGACCAAGGCGCTGCAAGACTGGCTGCCCAAAGCCGCGCAGACCGGCCTGCAACATCTTCAGGAGGATGCGGACTTGCGCGCGGATCTGGAAATGATCGGGCAGGCGCAGGCCCGCGCCGTGCTGGAAAAAGTCGATCTCTCAGGCCCGTGGCAACGTGCCATGAAGGACCTGCTCGACAGTGAGAGTGTCGTCGGGAAGAAGCAGGTTAAGGCGATACGCGAATCCCTGGCACCGCAGATGACGGAACTGTTCCAGAAAACCGTGGCCAACCTGACGGAGAACGCTCTTGAGCAACATCTGGTGGATGGCCTGCGATCCGCGCTGAACCGCACCGTAGAGGACGCCATGCCGGATCTGCTTGGGCAGTCCATCGAGCCTGCCATCGGCAATGTGATCCGCGCGTATTTTCTCAAAAATCCGATCGACCGGTCATTGGTGGATTCGACGGAAAAGCTGCATCGCAAGCTGATTCGCACCGAAGAACGCCTCGACGCCATGCAGCAGGCGGAATCCGAACGCGGCGACCAGATCCACACCCAGCTCGCAACGCTCGCAGAGTCCGTACAGGGCCTCAACGCGGAAGTCGCCGCGAGCGAGCGGCGCATCATGGCGGTGATTCGTCAGATGCTGGAAGGCGGTGAGGTTACCGCCTGAATTTAGCACCCCCCCCATGTGGTGCCACATAGAGCACTCTAGTTGCTACAGGAGAGAAGCATGATCCGCGCGTTTTCCCGCTCTGCCCGGACACTGGGTTTGGGCCTTGTCCTCACCCTGGGTTCCGCATCCGCCTGGGCCGCAGCATCTCCGATCTTCCCCGTTGCGGGTAGTCATACGGCGGTACTCAGTGCCGCGTCCTGGCAGATGGTGCGCGACGCGCCGGATGGTTTTGTTCTGGGCCACCCCAAAGCACTGCGACTGACGGTATTCCTCGATCCCAACTGTAGCGTGTGCCATCGCTTTTACGAAGAATTGCAGCCGCTGATTCGCGCGGGGAAGGTTTCCGTGCGGGTACTACCGGTCGGTGTCATCAAGCCCACGAGCCTTGGCAAATCCGCGCATATTGAGTTGCCGTTTTTTGATCCCGCCCTGCACCAAACGCCGGCCCATCTGTTGGCTGTCAACGAGGGGGGCTTCCAAAAAGGCGACGTAGGGGGTCATATTTCGCCGGTAAAGAATCCTGGAGCCATGAGTGTGGTCAAGGAGCACAATATGGTTTTGGAGCGCCTGACGGCCTTGTATGCCGGGTTCCCGCGTGGACGGCTGGAAACGCCAGTCGTCATATTCACCAAAGCGGGGCAGAATCAGGTGATTTTTGGGGCACCGCCCAAGGGCGCTGCGGCGTTGGTACGGGATATTTCCCGACCCGATGGTTAAATCGATACATTTTGCAAAGGAGAAGCACAGATGAAAAAAAGCGACATCATTCAGGGAATTGCCCAGCAGTCGAACCTACCAAAAACCGTGACGGAAGAAGCCTTCGATGCGGTAATGACCTTCCTGAAAACCAAACTCGCGGAAGGCGAGACCATCCCTTTAGGGAATTTGGGTCGGTTGATGGTCCATGAGCGTGCCGCCCGCAATGGACGTAACCCCAGTACGGGCGAGGCCATACAGATCCCGGCCCGCAAGACCGTGGTATTCAAGGTCGGCAAGGCATTGAGCGACGCATTGAACGTCTGAACCGGTGAACTGGCAGTAGTTGCGTCCACTGAAGAGGGGGCAATCAGGAGTAACAATCTACATCACGAGATGGTTTTGGGGCCAACACGCAAAGGGATGTCAGCGCTTTCTGTGGTCCAGTCGATGATGGAATCAGAGCCGTATAAATCGACCGGTTTACTGTGCATTTTTGACGTTGGCCAAAGTTCCAAATCGTTTGTACGAAGGATTAGTGCATTACGAACAACTTCATCAGGAGAATAATCATGTTTGGATTTGGAGAACGTCAGGAAGCGATGAGCGCCACCTGCCCAAGCTGTAATACCGCTATGGAAGACAAGGGGGCGCACGGCCTGCGCATGGGTGGATTAACCGGACTGGGCGGTGCGGCACTGGGCATGATCGGTGGCCAACTCGCGGATGATGGCGAAGAAGCCTTCGAGAAAAAACTGGCGGTACAGGTCTTTGTGTGTCCGCAGTGTCAGGAGGTTTCGTTCAAGTATCGGGGAGGGTTGTGAGCATGTTGAGAAAACTGGCAGTCGCTGCAGTATGGATTGCGCCTCTGGCTCTGTCCGGTTGCGCCAATGGTCCTTATGGTTCTGGGTACGGTTATGGCGGGAATGGTTACGGCTACAACACGCCCACCACCAGCAGCACCACAACCGATACGGCAGGCGGCGCGGTACTGGGTGCGATTGCCGGCGCAGTCATTGGCAACCAGACCGGAAGCCCCCTGGCGGGAGCCGCCATTGGTGCAGGTCTCGGGGGAGCCACCGGGTATGCCATCGGTCGCAACGGGAATCAGGAGGCCCCCGCGCAACCAGCGCCTGCGCCGTGCCCTCCCGGCTATAGCTGCGCACCGCAAACTCCGCCCCCGCCCTGCCCGCCTGGTTATAATTGCACGCCCCAGTGATCCGATAAAGGAACCTCACCATGCGCGGAACCATTTTAAGTTTTTCCGGACAGGACGGGATCGTCAGTTGTGCGGGCACTCAGTATCCCTTTTCGCTCGCTTGCTGGAAAAGCGACACACCCCCAGCGCCCGGGCAAAGCGTAGAGTTCACCCTGGAGGGCACCGAGATTGCCACCGTCAGGCTGGTAGATACCGCCCAGATGGTGGAGGAAAAGGCCAAGGTCTATCTGGAACAGGCCAGGCACTTCGGCGGCAAAACCTACGCTTCTGCAGGCAAAGGCGTCACTTTGGGCTATGGGGTGTTCGCCCTGCTCGCGTTGTTCGCGGACACCATCCGCAATGTACCGATCACGTTGTCCGGCCTGGCCAACGGGCTGTCCATCAGCACCTTTGTTGATCAAAGCGGCATCAATGGCGGTTTCGGGTTCCTGATGGTTCTGTTGGCCATCCTGAGCATCGCCGTACCGGTATTCTGGCCGCGTCCTGCAGCGTCTCTGGCCTATACCCTGCCCCTGATCGTGACCTTCATTGGTCTTTACAACCTGTACTCCGCCGTCTCGGCCGTCTCGGACTTCGCCGGAGCCTTTGATGTCCATGCCCGATCCTCCATCAATGGTCATGCTTTCGACATGATCACGCTCTGGTTCTGGGTCATGTTTTTCGCGGCCATCTACCTCGCGGTCACGGGGGGGTGGCGTTATCGTCAAAACCAGCGGGGCTGACCCCGCTGCCTGTACCCATAATAAGGAGAAGTTCGCAATGAAGTCACCGCAAACCCAACAAACCCCACCCTGGCGCCTCATGGTTGCCCTATGCATCACGGCAGGACTCGCCGGGTGTGGATCATCCCATCATCACAGCGCGGCATCCTCCAGCGCCGCCACGCCGCCACCCCCCGCTGCAAGCGCGCCCAGCAGTACGCCACCGCCTGCGCCCAAGCCCGCAGCACCCAAGGCCGCCGCGTATACCCAGCCCGACTGGACGACGCCGACGAGCGACTATATACCGCTGCGCGACACCAATGATGTGATGTTCTACTACTATGCGAATACCGGTGTCAGTCCGAACTACAAGACCATTGCATCCAACTTTGATCGGCATTATATGGACACCACCGATGTGTTCACCAAACACAAGATCATCAAGGAGATCCGGCCTATCGTGGATCGCAAAATTGCGACAGCCAAGGCGCATCCCTATGTGTACTGGCCGATGTACGGAATGAGCCTCGGCACGTACTCTTTCAAGCGCCACGGATTTCCCATGCAGGGCACCATGCTGCTCGGCGGCGGGTATGTTCGATATACAAGCTGGCGTTATGAATATTTCTCCGTGGTACTGCGCAACACCCAGGATTTCCAATTCCTGACCGTGAAAAACCGGAAGCTCGCCGAAAAGATCGAGCACTGGCTTTCATCGGGGCAGAATGTTTATGTGCGGCCTTACCTGTTTGTGAACGGTGCCAGCCTCGATCATCGCCGGGTCAAAGCGGTTGCGACCAAGATCGAGATTTTCGGGCCGCAAAAACAGCTTCTGATGACCTACACCCCGCCTCACGCCTGACACCGCCCAGCGGTTATCCACACAATCTGTGGGTAACCGTCCTCATAATTTTGTTTGGGCGTTGGATTACAATAAGATTGGCGCAGCGCCCAATTTTTGGGCATCCCAAGAGCGTACTGGAATATCATGCAATGTCCCCAATGTAAGGGTGCCACCCATGTGCTGACGAGTCGTTTCCGCAATGGCAAGCACACCACCAACCGGCGGCGGGAGTGCCTGAAGTGTGGCTATCGGTTCACCACCATAGAACTGATCATACCGTCCGGAATCAAAATTGACCCGGAGGATCTGTTACGGGGTCTGGAACCGCAGGATGAGGCGTAAACGTCCGGTTCAGGACCGCCCCGTGTGCAATCTGTCACTCCCGCACAAAAGCAAAAGGCCCGAAGTAACGGGCCTTTTTCGACAGGGGAAATAGGTGACGGGTCAGTAAGCGCGACGCCGGAAGATCCAGCGAATGGAGTACACGGCCATCAGCCCATAGGCCGCGATCCCGACAAAGGCGATGGTGTCGCCCAGACTGTTCAAGCCTTTGCCATTGGCCGTTTCCATCGCCACATTCATGGAATGGGGCAGCGACAGGCAGACCGCATACAAGACCGTGGGAATCACCACCCACAGCGAAAGTAGCGACAGCAGCAGGCGAATCACCACCCCTAATGCGCCCCCCAACCCACGGGCAAACGACAGGCCCACGAAAGCCAGCACGAGGCCCACCAGAAAAACAGTGCCGGGATAGCGATCTGCCGTCTTCACAAAGACCCAACCCGCGCAAAAGAGTACAAGGCCGAGTAGCATCAGGTTGCCCATGGGCCGATAGCGGCGAAGATCCTCCATAGACCAGTAATAAACATAGCCTGAACTATCTGAATTTCTATCCCACGGTATATAATGTCTAGGCATATTACATCTCACTTTTTACCAGAGTCGACTTTATTGATAACATTCTGGCCAAATTCCTGATGTTTCCCACGACCGCCCTGTTCCTTGTTCTGCATTTCACCTTCACCGCGATCCGTGCTGCCACCGCCGATCCAGCCCATCACAAGGTCCGGTAATTTATGGATCAACCCAAAACTCATGTCAATGATGACAATCAACATGAAGCAATAGAGGATGACCTGCGCCAATCCATCGAACGGCCCCACAAATCCCATGACGGAATTGGTGAACGTATTCAGTATGGCACCACCTATGGTGTGCTGCAATATCCACGCTCCCGCATACAAGAGCGCCGTGCCCGCAATCAGTCCGCCGACCATGAGCATGGGTTTCAACAGTAACTGCAGCATCAGCATCCAGCCCTTGCCGCCACTTCCCACCACTTCGTGGCCTTCGGGATTCATGTGCGCAATGGCCCAGAACGGTGCGGCGAAGACCGCTTCAACAAAGAAGATCAGCAGCCCAAAGATGGCGAAGGTCCAGATGATGTAGGGCAACATGGGAATCCAGACCGTCATCACCAGTCCCAAACCAAAGCAGAGCACGGCGATCATCATGAGCAAGTTTCCCAGCGGCCCATTGACCACCTTGCCCACGGCTTGCGTTGCCGCACCCGCCAAAGGAAGCTTCTTCACCGTCGATCCCAGTCCCGCCACAACATCTCCCGCTCCTTCCGCAGCGAGCAATCCCGCGCCAGCACTCTCCAGTGCGGTACCGATGGTTTCTATGCCGAGAATCGGGTTTTCATTGCGGCCTTCTTCGGCAAGGTCACTGGACCAATCTCCCACTGCACCCTGAAACACCGTATCCAGAACCCCCGCCACGGAAGCGTCTGAAGGTTGGGGCATTTTCGAGGCTGGAGAGCCGTTGACGCCGGGTTGATGGTCCCGTTCATACGCCCTCAGAAAAACACCAGTGCGCTGCATGGGTCGGGCCATGGGACCGCCGACTTCGGGCAAATCCCCCAACAGCACGCCGGGTCCTGGCATATTCATTGTACCGATATTGTTGACAGCGTCCTGGGCAATGGCGTTCATGTGCATGAGTTGCCACCACCACGATCCCGCCGTGGCGAAGCCCTGCTGGTTCATGGAATTCAGGAATTGCTGGGTAGCCGGCTTTTCTGCAGCGGCAATGGCCGGTATCGCCTGTTTCATCACATTGGTTTCATAGGTGTGAATGAGACTGGCGTAAGTCGTTTTACTCGGATGCGCGCTCCGGGTGTCGATATCATTGGCGATGGCCTGCTCTCCCGCTACCAACTGCTGCATTTGCGCCGCAGAAATTTGCCAGATGGCGTTGTCGATATTGGCCCGAACACTGGAGCCTATGGCATTGCCCGTGCCCAGATTACTGGCGCTGGCCGGGTACATGATGCTGCCGCAGACGTTTGCAGCCTGGGCGAAAGTCACAATCTTGTTGAACAACGGCGAAGTGGGTTTGTAGCCCCAGGTGTCCTCGTTGTAGATTTCCGATATCGGATGGCCACTACCATTCGTTCCCCCATTCCAGATGTTATCCGCCGTATTCGCGCCAAGATTCCAGAGGTCCGCCGTCGCGTCCGCGCCCACCGTAGTCAGAGTTGTTTGCCCGGTTTCCAACTGAATGGGATTGGCTTGGATATCATGCAATGGAGTGGTATCGATGCCGCGGTTAAAAGCGTCTGCGCACACTTCATTGACCAAAATACCGGAAGCCATGCTGTTGACCTTGCTGTAACTCAACGACACTCCGCCGATGGGATTCGTAATGATGTATTTTGCCGAGAGGTCCCAAGCCTTATCCGCCATGCCCGCCGCATTGCCCTCCGCCCAGACGACTGCGGCCTGTACCGCTGAATAGTTCCCGCCGCCAGCACTCGGAAAGACCGGAAGCACCAGGGCTGCGGCGAGGGCCACGCGCAAGGGTATCCACAACATGGACCACTTCTGCCCCAACCATTCACCTTCATGCGCGGTTTTCAGGAGTCCCACGAACCCGATATACAGAATCCAGGCGACCGCAACAAACAATGCAATGGTGTTGACGTATCCGAGCAGTACGGAAACGGCGGTAGCCGTATCCGTCGTTCCGTCATTGCCGCCAATCCCGGTGACATGGGGCACGATGGGTCCCAGAATCATCGCCAGGGTGTTCATGAAGTAATCGGTGCTGGGCGGGGCTATGCCGAACATGGGTTTCTCCGTCAGGGGATCAGTGAGCCGAAGGACGCGGCGCAGAGGCCGCGACAGGATCGTTGTTGGGGTTCCGCGAGGCCGCCTGCCCCTTCTGCAAGGCGAGTGCGCGTTCTCTCTCCAGAGTGCTTTCCTCCCCGGTATCGAGTGCGTCGTTGGTATTGGCCTCCTGCAGCATCTCCAGCGTGTGTGCGGCCATGGGCGCGAAATCTCCCATGCCGGGCACCATGCTGCATGCCGCTTCGTAGGCCACATCCTCGGCCATGCTGTCCGCTTCTTCGTTGCCCATGGTGTGCTCCTGATTATTTGGCGCTGTAGCTGGTGGCGTTGTCATAGTGTTGCGCGATGTTCGCATAATGCGCCTGCGCCTGGGTGGCGTATTCCGATGCGAGCATCGCGTCCTGAGCCATCCGCATTCGCATGGCGAGGTACTGGTACTGCAGTTGCTGCGACTGCATCAACACCACCTCGCGCAACAGGGATACCGAACTGGTTTGGGTCGCCAGATTGGCATAGAACTTCGGGTTGCCGTATTGGGCTTTTTCCATATAGGCCATGTACTGCAAGAGCGAAATATTGGCTGGGACGTTGGGCATCCCCAATCCCTGTATCGTTTTGTTGAGCACCGTGCCGAGATTCTGGACCGGCTCATGCCAGGCGGCGATCTGATCCAGCGCCGTCTGCGCAAGACTCTGCTCGGCCTGGTACTGCAACTTGGCCCCTACGGCGAGTTGGCCTTGCGGTGAGTCGTATGCCTGCTTGGGTAGCGCCGGGACCGGCAACTGGTTGGTAATGTTCTGGATAAAAGCTTCTCGGGCGTCGGCATCCAGTGTCGGATTGGCCGGCGCCTGGGTGCCGTGGGACGCCAGTAACGTGGTGCCTTCGATGTCTCCGTTCGGATCTGCCGAAATGCTGGCGTTGCTGGCACACAGGCCCGCCGTGACTTCCGATTTTGAGCAGAAATACTGGTTGTGGGTGGCGTAGCTGGAATACAGGAAGGTGATGCTGCGCTGAGCCAGTAATCCCTGCTTCACCTGCTTGGCGACCATCGGCTTGCCGGAAATCGGATTGTTGACGCCGAACACACCACCCGCTCCGGCCGTGTCGGAGGCGACATTGGCCTGGGCAGTGCAGGAGTCCGCGCCGCAGGGCATATTGGCCGGCACCTGCTCCGCATT
This sequence comes from Pseudomonadota bacterium, assembly GCA_021839095.1. The sequence goes on from JAKCBU010000001.1 coordinate 18,639, forward strand.
TTGTAGCTTGTTGATGGTGCGTGCCGTGCCATTATCTCGCACGGCGCGCGCCGTGTAGTAGCCTAGCCAGGAGATGTCCTTGGCCATCTGGACCTGCAAGTCGTACACCTGTGTACTCAGGGCGCGAATATCACCACTGGAAGCCAGATTCCCATTGTAGGTAGCCCAACACCCCCCGCCTTCATCGATCGGCACACATCCGTGCGCTGTCGTAACTCCACCCGGCACGGAAACCTGCGTAGCAGACGGATCGCCAGGCGGTTGACCCATATTCAGGTTCCCGACCCACGATTCCGTCGCCCACGCGGTGCCGGATAGGGTCAACAGCAAGGCGACGGCAAGGGTGATGCGCCGCTTGCGCGACAGGCGGGAAAGCGATTGACGGGTTTGCTGATACTTTTGGACTAAGCGCATGGGCATCCTCACGGGAACAGGGATTGATAAAGAGCGGATGAACTATTGGCACCATTGCTGTCGGACGTGGGCGCGCGTGCCGTGGGCGTGACCAGATTCATCGCCGGCAGGCTCCCACCTTGTGGGACAGCGGGATTCTCCGATTGCCCGGACGGATTGCAAACATTCTGTGTATTCCCCAGAAGCTGCTCGATCACCTGAAGGATCTGCTCGCCGGTATTGCCGATGGGCATCGACTGGAGATCCTGAAGAATGGTTTCATAGGTGCTGCTTTCGTTGATGCACTGTGGCCCCAGCATCGCCTGAACCGTGGGATTGTTGACGACGGGGTTGAGCGATTTGTCTTGCGTGACCGTCTGTGCGGCGGCGGCTGCAGCGGCCGCGCTGGCATCCGGGCAAGCAGTTTGCGAAGCCTCTGCCGGTATCGCTACGGCCATGGTGCCGGTCAACAGGAGCGCCGTGATCAGGGTTTTCATCGTGAACCTCTCAAGGATACTTACGATAAGAAGTGGAGGTGGTGGGTGCCACCGGCGTACAGTGCGCAAACTGCAGAAAGCCGGTCACATAATTGGCGGCAGCGGGTTTGCCGGCAAAGACCAGTTGGTAATCATTGTGCGCGGCGGCCACCTGCTCCCCCCAGCCTGGTCCCTGGTTGTAACAGGCGGCGATAGCAGCAGGATCGAGGGCACCGATAAACTGTCGGCCACAGGCCACCTGATCCTGGAGACCCATACGGATGCTGTGGGTGGGGGTCGGCAGCGGCGTCTGGTGATTCGGCAGGCGCGGCCAGGCGGTCGGTATGGTGCCATTATATCCCCGCACATCCCCGAAGCTCTGCGAATCCTGTTCCTCGGATGGCGGCAAGGTCTGCATCAGACTCAGCGCACGGTTGGGTACCGGCGCGCCGATGGCGTCGGGATTGCCGCGCGATTCCTGGTACATTTCCGCAGCCGTGAACAACGGCGGCATGTAGCCCCCATCGGTTTGCTGCGAAATCGACGTGATGAGGGACTTCCAGCGTCCCACTTCCGGGTCTTGCGCGGCCCAGTTTGGATCATGACAAACGTAATTCGGGGCGATGATCGGATTGCTGACCGCATTCAGTATGGCGATGCGCTGTTGCACGGCAGCGGTGGCCGCAATGCAGGTCGGGCATTTGGGGTTGCAATGCCACTGCGCGAAGGCCAAGGGCGAAGCCAGAAACCCCAGACCTACGGTAACAACGCGCAGCACATTTTTCACAGCTTGCCCGCGAGTCGAACGACCGATGGATGCAGCATGCTGTGCAGCGCCTCATCGAGACTCAGCATGTTGGAAACTTCCTGGGCGACCATCTGGGCATGAATGCTGCCGCCTGCCGCCGGCACCTGCCACAGCTTGCGCGCGGATTGATAGGTTTTGCCGACCGCATAGCCGGCATAAGCGGTGATGGTTTTCATCTTGCGCAGATCCACCTGCGCGACGATCTCCTGTTCGCTGAGCGTGCAATCCGACAGCAGGTCTTCAACCTCCGCATGAAAAGTATCCTGATCCATGGACGCCATATCTCCCCTCGGTTTTTGGATTTCCTGAATCATTAAATCCCGGAAAAACCTTTTTGCTTTTCTCTTAAAGTGGCATGCTCCGAACTTCGTGGCTCAGGCGCGGCCAGGTAGCGATCATCCGGCGTGCGTGTTGCCGCCTCATCCCGATCTTCATTTCCAAAACAAAGTAAAAAGGGTTTTCCGTGACATAAACAAGGCATACCACACGACGAGGATCATGCCCCATGTCCGTCTTGCCCGACCTTACCGAAAACCATCTCCAGGCATTACAGAAACACGCACTGACGATGCTGCTCGCCGTTGAAGGGGGACAACCGGTGCCCTGGACGCGACCGGATGGTTCGATGGATGAATTCCTCATAGCCCTGTTGGCGCGCGGTATTCAAACAATGTCCCAGTCCCATCAGGAATCTTTTTTCTATCGGCTTGGGGAGGTCATGGAACAAAAAAGCACGCCGCGTGACCGCCGGGGCGCGCTACTGCTGTATCACAGCACCGAAATGCTCAATGCGGCAAGTCACGCCATCGCCCATCCCAAAACAGATGCCGAACGCGACCCCCGGTTGCAGGATGTTCCCAGTAGCGACATCACGGATGTGCGCAAGATCGTGGCCCAAGCCCTGATTCAGCACGCTCGGGATATATCCGATGATCCCCATGCGCTCGCCCAGGATGCCCTCATCCTCTATATGCGGGATTCCGCCAAAGGCATAGGCATCAGCAATGCCGATCTGATCGATGCCATTCTGTCCGCACAGGCGTATTACTTCGACACTCCGGACGTGATGACCCAGCCCCGCGACCCGCGCCTGGATGCGGTCCGGCACGCCACGCTCGATATGGCCACCTTGCGGGATTTTGTGATCGAATCGCGGTATTCCGAGCGGTTCATGGACCCGCCCGCGCCGGACGACCCCCAGGGCAGTGAAACTCCTTCGGATCAATCCACCGCATCGGATCAGGACGCGTCCGCAGCGCCGGGGGCATCCGCAGACGCGAGCGCTGACGACACGGTGGCATCGACGGATTCCAATCACGGTGCGCAGGACGCCCCGACCGACCCAGCCGACGCGAACAGCGGGTCCTCCGATCCGGACGCGCACGGCGAAGAACCGCCGCCCTACCCCGACGACGCATGGACGCCTGAGTCCATGGACCAGACGCCCGATGATGCGGCCCGGTCCCTGTTCAACGACCGGGTACTGGGTTCCAATGCATCGGAACACCAGCGGGGCGACTGGCCCACGGACCAGCGGGACGCGAGCCGGCACGGGAAACCGCAACGGCAACAGAAGGCGCACACGGCGGCGAATCCTTCCAGACGTGCTGAGCGCACAAACCGGCAGGGATGGTCCGACCAATCCCAGAATGTGGCGCCATCCACCTCGCCCGTCACGCAGAATGGCGGTGCGCCGACCATTCAGGAAAACATCACCCAGGGCGGCGCCATGGTACGCGGACCGGGATTGTTCAGTGGCCTCGCCAATGGCCTGGCCAATGGCCTGGCGGGCGGATTAGGGTTGGCCGGTGGTGTAACGGCGAACACGGTTTCCAGCATATTTCGCAAACGGGGCGCAGTCCCGCCACTGCATGAGCAGATGCAGGCCATTCATGACCGCAGCGCGGAAATCCGCGCACAGCAACAAAAGCAGAACGCCGCGCAACAAAAGTGGCGCAGCGCCGATCGCTTCGTCGATCACCTGAATGCGCACATCGATCTGTTCCGGCATCAGGATCCGGTACAGGAAATGTTGCGCCGGGTGCATGAGGATCAGCAACATCGGGCGCAGGCGGTGCAAGATGGCGCAGATCCCCAATTGCAGCAGAAACGCCATATCGAATGGGCGAATCGGGCATGGGAGCAGATGTTGTCCGGGAATCCCAAGCTCCGAAGCGCCCTGTCGCGTCTGGAATCCGATGCAGAACAGCTCCCGGAACTGGTGAATCCCGCCCTGTCGGCCATGGATCAGAGTGATGCCGATATGCGCGGGGAACAGGAAGCCCTCTTGGCCAAGATGGAGCGGGCACAAAAAAATAGCCAGGGACTCCCTCCCAGCGTACCGGGAACCTCCAGCCTGGGAGAACGCATTGCCGGCGTCTTCGGAGCCATCAAGCGCTTTCTGGCACGCCTTTTTGGGTACACCGAAGTGGCGACGACCAGTACCGTATCCGCCTCTCCGTCCAGCCCTGCCCAAACTTCTCTCGATGGCGGTGCAGCGCGACGGCGCAGCGGGCCCTGATGCACTGTTCATCAACTGTTTTAGGCCACGGATAACCCACAAGGAGACACAGCATGGCATTTCACCAGGAACACTTTAAGGAGGACTTCGGGAACGCGATGGAAGCCTATCAGGAAGGCATCAAAAAAGGGCAACCGCTCGGCCATCTCGAACTCAATTTTTACTCAGCGCTGGTGAACTCGGGTTACGCCCATGAAGGACAAGCCTTTCGATCTATTCCCGAAATACTTCCCCAAATTGAAAAACAACGCGGGGAGCCATTCCAGCATCTTCCTCAAGATTTACCGGGCGCGATGAAGCGTTTTGCCGGGGAATCTTCACCAGAATACACCACCCTCCTGGATATGTATCAAACGCGAGGTCAGGACCAAGGTCTGAACCATACGGCAAAGCCGGGTATCCAGATCATGGATCATCCGGTGGAAACCATCGGCGGACAAAAGGGCGCCAAGAGCCTGGAAGAACTGGCCGGACGGGGAGCGGCCATAGCGGGCAGCGGTCCCACGGGCACGCCGTCCTCCACCCCGAAGGGCGATGACGCGATCCATGCCGAGTTGAGTAAAAACAATGCCAAATTCGATATGTTTGCAGCACGCATGGAGTCGTTCAATGGCCATCCCGCGATTCGGGAAGCGCTGGATCGGGCACAGAAATACGGGTTTGATCCGCAGAAAGCCATCCACGAATCGCTCGACAAAAACCCGGTGCTCAAGGAGTCTTTCCTGAAAATCCACAAGATGTTTCATGAGCACATTCAGCCATTGATGGATCGGCACATGGCTCAGATCGATCAACTCCAGGACCCCGAGATGCGCAAGCAGGCACAGCATAGTCTCTATGCCCGCATGGGGCGCATGGACGATGCCCAGAATCCGTGGCCCGATCGCCATACCGTCCTGGATGAAAAACCGGAGAACGCCTCCCGTAGTGTACCGAGTCTGGGCGCGGTCATTGGCCACCTCTTAAACAAGCTCAAGGAACTGATTTTCGGACGCAGCGCGGCGGCGTCGCCCTCCGCGCCATCAGCGGATACAGCTAACCGTTCCGAAAACGCTATAATGAGGAACCCGGAAACGCAAAACGGTCCACGTCCATCCATGCGACGCAGACCCTAATATCAGGAGCGACTTTATCATGTCTTTAGATGCCTATCATGCTCATGCCCGCCTGTTGCAACGCCTCTTGACGGGCATGGATGAAACCTTCACGGAAGCACTGCGGCATCCGGCCATCAGCGAGGAGGATCAGGAAGTGCTCGCTGAAATGCGCGTGTGGGTTGCCCAGGGCCTGTTTCTGTGCGGGCAGGTACAGAGCCTGCGCGGTAATGGCTCGGATGCGGAAAACGATCCGCTGATCGCCGCGATGTACACGCTCGATGAACAGGTCACCGATGTCTCACAACGGCTGCGTGACCGCGATCTGTTTCGACCGGGTGCCCCGGAGCGGGTGCGGCAAATGCTCGATGCCCGTGCCGCGCAGGCATAACGATTGACAAGGACGACGATGAGCTTCATTCAGGAAGATTTCCCGCCGACGACCGGCCTGAAATATCTCGGTGCGCTGCACAAGACCATGACCTACGCGCTGCAGGTCCGAGATCAGTCACCGTTTCAGCCGGACCCGATAGATTCCGCCGCGCGGGATAATCTGGCGCTGGCCCGCGCCACCCAGGATATCCTCGCGCAGACCATCCGCAAGTGCTGGCGGTGTATGACCCGCATCATCGACCGGACCAAGACTCCGAATCCGGTGGATCTGCAACCCCTCGTCGATCTATGGGCACCGAACCCGGAAATGATGTATGGCAGCGGGCTCTATCTGCTGGTCGCATGGCAGGCGAATATTCCCCAGGAACGTTTTCTGGAGATGGCCAGGCGCTATTACGATACGCCAACGCCCTTACTGCCCGTGCCGGGGGACCGCTCACAAAGTGTCTTGCGCCATGCCGCCACCAAAGCGATGAAGGACATTCACGCCATGGTCGAGGTTTTGGATACCGCACGGGAAGATCCCGTCTTTTCCCGTGCGCTGGAGGACGGCAAGACATGGGCCGATTCCCGGGAATATTTCGCCCATCATCCCGACCCCAGAGTGTCCCTCCTGGTGTCCAGCGTCCAAAAACAGTTGCCGGATTTGTTTGCCGCTGTCTATACGGTGAATCACTATCTGGCTTCCGCCACCAGTGGGGAGGCGCAGGATGCCGGATACACGGATCTGGAAACTGCGCTGCACGGCATCCAGAAAATCGGCGCGGCCATACCGGTGTCCGCGCAAAGTGATCAGCCGCTGGGTACGGCGATACAGGTCATCCGGAACAGCCTGCCCGTCCAGTTCACCGTTCCTGAACGCCTGCAGGCCATTATTCAGCGCATTTTTGAGCAGGATAAGGCGCGGGAAGCAGCGGTACACAGAACGGCGGGTGAAACACCGATACCGAATCCGCAGACCCCGGTGGCGACGCCAACGGTGCATGTGGCCAAAGACGTGCAACGGGATTTCACAACCCCCATCCCCCCAAGGCGGCCCAAGGGTCCATAACCGCACTCATCGCAAAGGAGTCAGACGAATGCTTTACCGGGATGTACAATTGTTCAGCCAGGAAATGCGCGATCAGCTCACGATATTCCAGTTCATCTTTCGGAATTTCATGGCGAGTATGCCGGAAGAAACAGCCCGCAAAACCTTTTCGGATATGCAATTGTGGTGTGTATCCTCAGAAGAATTGCTCGAAGGCATCCTCCATGAATCCGGCACGACCCCCGATAGCGACGATGACGCCTTCGATGAAGTGCTGGATACCCTCGCAGGACAGATACAGGAAGTACGCGCCGACCTGGCCGACCAACTCCGGGAGATCATGCAGCCATGAATATCTCTGTCAATGGCATCGCCCAATTGTGGACCGACCGGGCACGGCAGTATGTGGAAGCCCTCCGCGAACCCATCCATCGGCTTGTGGAGCGTAAGCAGCGATTGCTGACGTACCATGCCGACAAAAAAGTCTATAACGCCTTTCTGTACCCCAATCGGGATTGGGATAGATTCTCGCAAAGCTATTTCTCCGGCGTGGCGATGAGTGGAGATGCGTTGTCCAGCATGGCATCCGTGGGCGGCGCGGCCAGCATTGCTTCGGGTATCGGCGGTCCTATTTTGTGGGTCGGTGCGGGCTTTGCTGTGGCCAAGGGGTTGCGTGGTTTTTTGTCCAGAATCGGTGCGCAAAATGTCATTGAAAAGCGCGTGACCACAAAAACTCTGACCGGTACCCTGGACAATAAAAAGTTTCATCACCCCGGCGTCCTGGATTATGCCGATGCCCATATCGCGCCATTCCGAATGGACCTGCGTGCAGCGGAGGAAGCGCTGCGCATTATCCAGGTCGCTCGCAACATCAAAAGGCTGAAGGAATTTTATCGATCGGCGGACGCCTATCCCGATGAAAAAGTTCTGGACTACACACGCTACGAAGACAAAATGGTCGGTGGTTTTCATGTGACGCTGGGGAACCTTTGTCACCATGCCAATAAGGGCTTATTGGCGTTGCAATCCGCACGGACCTGGCTCGACAAAAATGCCTCCATCGGTATTGCG